>JANQHA010000214.1 GCA_028282865.1 Oligoflexales bacterium | reverse complement strand
GACCGGGCCTACCGAGAAACCATTTAATAAACTCGATATCTTTAAATACAGAATCTTTGCCATAAGCCCTGCCAAAAAAAACCGAGAGCCTATCGAGATCTTTATGATCTGCAAACCTTATGGTGAAATCACGGTCCAAAGTTATAATTACTCATCTTGGAAATAACGAACCACTGAAGTAAGCATCATACGACCATTAATCGTATCTAAATCAACCGGCTTATCTCTATCAATCCCAGAAACACCATGATACATATCACCGCGGTAAATAACCAAATCTGAAGCCTGCACCTGACCCTCAACATCGATAACTTCTTCACCTTTTTTTACATAAGCACCACCGGCATCAAAATCTTTGCCTCGGGTCGTAAGTGCAAGATAAACCACATACGCTTTATCGCCTTCTTCTTCCGCGGTGTATTCACGGTGCTCTGACATAAAACCACCACCTCTTGGATACTGCAGCAAGTAGCTCATGCGATACCTGCGAGGATTCACATCACCTTCGTCAGAAGAGCCAAAAGAACTGTCTTTCCTAGAAAGAAGATTTAGAATATCTATTTGGTGCCTAGCGATTTCCGAAAACACATCGGCATTATTCCACGGAAAGAACATAAAAAAACGAGTAAATCGCGTCGATGCTGGATACTCCCCAAGATCCAAGCGCTGAAAATCTTCAGACCCACGTTGATAGTTACCCGAAATACGAATATCGCCGTCTTTTTTAAAAATTTTATTGGTCATATTTCGAAGTGAATCAACAAAATCCATTTTTACCGCACCACGAACGATCGAAAATCCCTCAGTATCGGTGGCAGTCCTTATATCGTCAATGATGTCATACACCGCTTGTAAGTCATTTAGCTCAAATAAGTTACTCATACATCCACCTTCTGAAAAGTACTGCAGATATCTGCATAAATTGCGCTTCCCCAAGCTCTAATTTGTATCTGAATTCTTGCATACCTGCAAGAGGGTTCCAAGTAAGACCCATGGGCTTTGCCAGCAAGCGATTAAAGTTAAATATTTAATAAATACAATTATTTAACTGCTATAGGGAGCGTGAGGCTTTTTATATCGACAACTCTGATCTATCGACCGGGATCGAAGTGCTAGTACTAAGATCGTAAATTTATCTTAGCAGGCCAAAAGCAATTCAGCACGCCGACTATTGAATGCTTTTCTCGAGCGCTGCCCTGCAGGGTCCCAGCAGTGGCTCGATTTTAATAATAGCATGCTGGCCAATCATATCACTGCGCCTTTTGAAAAGCTCTGCTATAGAATCAGTAGAGGAAATGATTTTTTTAATATGCTGACGGCCATTTTTGCTAGCTGCATACCGGGACCAAAACTCGGGTGCCTGATGCCCCCCTGAACTCCAAATTGCAAAAACAAGAATGTTCCTTATGGCAGCTTTTTGATCCGCTGGCAGCATCTCAATATTCAGTGCTTTCCGAAGTATGTCGCCTCCAGATAGAATCATAACTTCCTGTACGTAGTCTGGCAGCGCCCTAATTAGTTGGTCTAGCTCAAAAACCTTTTTTACGGCTTTCTGTCTGAGTCTAGCACGAACAGATTCATGCAACCGAAGTTTAAGTTGTTCTTTAAGAGATGACAAACCTAGGTTTAAACCCAGTAGAGCGAGAGTTGAAACACTAAATTTAGTCGGCTGCTCCGGGACCATAGGAAGCACAACCCAAAGCCAAGCCAAAAACGACCCGACTCTCACAGAATAATTAAAGTCTGAAAGTTTCTCCCGAAACTGATCTACAGATTGCGCCTCTTTGCTCACTGTTTCAAGGTACTTAAGCTCATCGTCAGCATGCGAGAAACTCGGTAAACAAAACATGATAACTATACAAGTTAATAACGAGCGCAAACAGACTACCCCTCTAAATAAAGCGTACAATTCGACGTGTACATATATCACTAAAAGACAGAAAGATACCTATAATTTACTCTCTTGCAAAATAAATCATTTAACGGAAATTT
>JANQHA010000147.1 GCA_028282865.1 Oligoflexales bacterium | reverse complement strand
ATATAAGACTGCCCAGCTGTGATAATTCTCTCTTTCCACCGCCTTTCGGCACCGACTTCCGGAATCTTTGCCGTGGGTGGTTTAGGGTCAGCAAACCCTTTTATTTTCATCAAAGCGAGATGACTCGTTGGTCGACGTCTTTGGCCAGGCGATAGGTTTTTATTCCACTCAAAGTTTTCGCTTATCTGCTTTTTTCTTTTAATATATTTTTTTTGTTTTTGCTCCAGGTGGGGTAGCCAGTATTCAGGTAGGCCGAACTCACTAATCAATCCACTCATCGGTATGATCGCCTTACTTGTAAGCCCGGCAATACCTGATGCATGAGTTAGCATATACAGTCCTCTAAGAGCTCCAAATACAGCTCGCATATTTTCTGGGGTAGGCTCTACTCGAGACCTTAGGATTGCTGCCGCCAAGTAGTAGCCAGAATAAATTGCGGCATCGACGCTAAACCTCTTACTTGGCATATGGGTATTTTGATCGATGATTGCCATATAGCTTATGCCATTTATTTGGTGAAATTTCTGATAGTTTTTTTCAACCCAAGCGGCATGACGATCTAGGTAGTCATTATCGAACTCGTCGAGACGGTGTTGTGCTAGGAAGTGAATCCATTCGCTTCTGGACTTAAGAGTGTTGACGTCAGGAATGACCTGTTTGATTGAAAACGCTGTTTCGAATTTGGGTTCTAAAGCCGAGCCGGCTGCAGTGCTGAAAAAGCTTACAGCGATATTCACAACTAAAAAAAAGCTTACATGCCTTGGGTAAATCATTGCGGGATCTTAGCAAATTTTTTTCCAATAAATAAGTTGTGTTATTGTTTACAAGGTAGTTATTTCCCTAAATTTATTTTGATAAATTTAAAATAAACTTTTATCTAAAACAAACAAAACGAGCGGGAGTCGAGGCTGGCAAAACTTGATTAGTATTTGTACAATTTATGTTTGTCTGCCATTTTTTAAACCAAGGAGTCGGTATGAATAAGTTGCTCACTATTCTTTTATTTACTTTCACTTTTAATCTACCCTCTGTCTCCGCTGTGGTCTTGCTAGACACTGAATATCCAGACCCGCCGGCTGATCCCGTATGCCCTGAAGATACGATTCCTGCAGGCGGAAGCGGTAGTGGGGATATTGCTTCTACCACAGGGTCAGGCCATACAGTGAAGGACGATGCCGTAACCGCGGCTGAGGAAGCTATCCTTGACGCTGCACTTGAAGTCGAAACTAATTGCGTAAACTCTGTTGCTGTTTTTTTACACACAGCGAGGGTGGTCGAGGACGACTGCTCCATGACACTTGGTAAATGGTATTGTTCGGGTACAGGAAGGTATAAGTATATATGCTGTAAGAGCGACCCCTCTGCCCCACCGATTCCACGGTCTTTTTAGTGAAAAGCGCTTAGGGTAAGGTCTTACGTCATTAGTTACTATTCTTTAGTAAAGTTAACTTTGCCGATTTGTCTAATATGGGGGCACTAGGTAAAATATAAGCTTACCCAAAATTTATTACCGACAAGGAGTTAGTATGAAGTCGTCTTATTCCGTTATCTTGCCAATTCTTGCTACCTTAACTATCGCTCTCGGAGCTTATGCAGAGCCGAGTTTTTCACCTGCAGGTCCTGAGGACTGGCCTGAATGCCCCGCGGGTACGATTGTTGACACTGCGGGTTCTGGGTACATACCTCCAGTCGCTGGGGCGCCAGGGGCTAATGAAGGCCAAGCTAAGATCAATGGTATGTTAGCAGCTAGAGGTGAAGCCACAAGTGAGATGTACTGTGATGACGAAGCTCTTCTTGTAGTTTTTACTCTCAGCTATATATTTGGTGACTGCACTGAGTCAAATAATATGCATACCTGTGAGGTGGGGTGCACTTTTAAATGGCGTTGCTGTAAAACGCCAGAGCCTGCTCCTTTATCATTTTAGGGTACTTTCGCACGGGGGGCCGAAGCGTTTAGGTCCCCCGGTCGGTGCTATTTTTCCAAGATTTTCCGCTCTTAATCAATTCTTTATAAGTTCTTTATAGTCTAGTCTTTCTGAAACATTAGAATTTATGCCATAAAAAGGTCCAGCGTCGGCCTACAGTCTTATGACTTTGTGTTTATCAGTTAATGATGGTACTCAGGGGGCGAAGTTTTTTAGTTAAGGTTTATGAAAAAGAAAGTTATTAAAAAAGTTAATACCCATAAGTCTCAGATGATCCGGCGCCATAAATTCCTCCCGACGCTTCCCTCATTGTTGATAGAGCCTGAGATTCCACTCATACATAGAGATATAAGTTGGCTTCAATTTAATGAGCGAGTTTTAGAGCAGGCTCGCCCCACTAGTCAGAACCTGCCGGTAGAGCGGGCCAAGTTTCTGGCAATCTCGGCGAATAATCTCAATGAATATTTTATGGTCCGAGTGGCTTCGTTTATCAGGGAAATAAGTTTGCAGCGTAGCCCTGGCAAACTTAAAAACCTAATAAGAATCCGAGAGCTTATCTTAGAGAAGGTTGCGACTTTCGAGGCTAGGCAAGCCGAGATTGCTGACCTTCTATCTGATGAACTTTCCAGGGTAGGTATTAAGATTGTTTTCGATCCAGGAGAGAATGAAGAGCTGCGGAGGATGGGTAAGGCTATTTTTGACGAAAAAATACTTCCTCACCTCCCTGCTGCAGAGACGTTCAAAACTGCCAATCTTAAGCAGCTTAGTAACCTCCAAATGGCTGTTATTTATCCAGATGGTGTTTGGATTCGTATTCCTCGGTCATTGCCACCAGTTTTTGAGGTGAAAAACCCTACCGATTCGGTGTCTTATTTTTATTTCTTAGATACATTATTACTCACACACCTTTCACACGCATTTTCAATGAGGCAGTTGCCAGGGGTTGTGCGATTAACTCGTGATGCCGATGTTACGTCCGACCTCTTGGAGGGGGGAACCTCCCCAACTCCAGACGTGGTACGAAATCGCTTGAAGGAGTTTGATAAAGGCCGCCCGGTGAGGCTGCAGTACATAGGCAATTTCTCAAAAAGTTTTCTAGAAGAGGTCTCTGAAAGTTTGAACCTAATGCCCTCGCAGCTATTCCAGTCACCTAATACGATTTTACTGCAGGGCTTGTGGGCTGTTGTAAGTAGTATATCCGACGATCGTTTAAAAGAAGAGAGATTGCTATATCCAGAAATCTACTCTCATTTGCCGGATCCATTTAAGCACCCAGATCAGCTTTTTAGTAAGATCCGTGAAGGAGATTATATTCTCCATCATCCATATGACTCCTTCGATGCTTTTATTATTTGGATAAAAACGGCTTGCCTTGACCCGGATGTAAGCTCAGTTGAAATCACCGTTTATCGAATGGGTACTCTGTCACCGATCATTGATGTTTTACAGCAGGCAGCTAAACATAAGGATATCAGGATTGTAATCGAGCTTAGGGCTCGCTTTGATGAGAAAAATAATTTGGAGTTGGCTGACATTTTGTCGCGCGCTGGCGCTAAAGTTACCTTCGGTTTTGGCAAGCTCAAGCTTCACGCAAAAATAGCTCTAGTGACACGTCAAGAGGGCGAGTCAGTCCGGCATTACACTCACTTATCTACCGGCAATTACAATGCAAAGACTGCTAAGC
Source organism: Oligoflexales bacterium (assembly GCA_028282865.1). Taxonomy (GTDB): domain Bacteria; phylum Bdellovibrionota_B; class Oligoflexia; order Oligoflexales; family CACXFL01; genus JANQHA01. Next base: position 6,353 of record JANQHA010000147.1, on the reverse strand, counting down.
TTTATACCGACCTGGCAGTCTTAACTGCTGATCCTGATATTGGCGCCGATGCTAGAAGTTTTTTTGACGCAGTTTGCCAAGGAGAGATCCCTCAAGGTTTTAAAGAGTTAGTGCTCGCTCCGACTCACTTACACCGTAGGCTAATAGGGTTGATTAAAGCAGAAATTGAGGCGAAGAAAGCCGGAAAAAAAGCTAGAATCGTTGTTAAAGTAAACTCGTTAGTTGATAAAGAGGTTATTGAGTACCTTTACCAGGCTTCTCAAGCCGGTGTGAAGGTTGATCTTATTGTTCGGGGTGCATGTTCCCTGATCCCCAAAATTGATGGTATCAGTAAGAATATAAGGGTGATCAGTATTATTGATCGGTTTTTAGAGCACAGTCGAATTTATTATTTTGAAGGTTCAAAACGGATGTATCTTTCGAGTGCTGATTGGATGCCGCGTAATTTTTTTCGTAGGTTAGAGGTAGCATTTCCGGTGAAAGAGCAGCGGCTTTTTTCTTATATTAGTGATGTTTTACTGCCTATTTACTTTCGAGATACCGTCAAAGCCCGCGAGCTGACGGCCAGAGGAACTTGGCGCAAGCGAAAAGCCGGTAACAAAGAACCCGTGAGAGCTCAGTTTGTGTTTTCAGAGTTGGCAGCAAAAGGTTATAATGAGACTCCTTTGTATAGAACGAAGCGGGCCCAAAACATTCGCCATGAGAATTAGGCTCTTGCTACCAGGTGATCGTAGACCGGTTAACTGAGAGGGTATTAGCGATCGAAGAGAGCATTGAATACGAATTTAAATATGAGCTGACCGAAGCCGGGTATTTAAATTTACTCAAAGTGTTGAGAAAGCGTGGATCAATCCGTTCTGAGCAGCAGCTGGAAAACTTTTACTTCGATACACCAAAGCTAAACTTGCATCGCGATAGCTTTAGAACCCGTGTTCGTATTGTCGATAATAAAGAAGCAAAACTTACTGTCAAACACCCAATTAAGGATAAAAAAAACAAGGAAACTAGGGCTAAGGTTCGTGGCGAGTTGGAAGTCTCGATACCTATTAGCACTGCGAGGTCTCTGATTAGTGGTAGCATACCATTGTCAGAGGTCAACGAGCTACCTGTCGAGATGCTTAAAGAAGAATTTAAACTAAAGCATGTAGAAAGCCTGACCTGCTTAGGCAGGGTTCTTACCTTTCGTACCGAGGCTGCCTTGCAAGATGATTTTCGTATAGAGATTGATCGCAGCATGATTTTCTCTAATACTGTTTATGAGGCTGAAATTGAAGTGCCTAGCCTGCTATATGAATGGATAGATGAAGAAGCTCAAAAGTTTTTTACTGCTAATGGAATTGACTTTATCCCAAGCAAGACATCCAAAGCCAATCGCTTTATGAAAAGTGTCTATGATCTATCCGACGAGAAATCGGTGCTAGTAAGGAACTAGGACTGTTCCATAGATGACTTTATTTCTACAAGAAGCTGACTATATTGGTCATTTTTACGGGTTGAAATTTGTTATTTGACTCGTGTGACACTTTCTCTCATATCACCTTAAGGTAATTAAAACAAAAGCCAGTAGCTGGAGGTGCACATGTCGGGTGAAATTAAGGAACTGAAAAACAATCAAGTTAACATTATTGCAACGCTTAGTGGGCACGAAGACCATTTTAAGCTGATTTTTGCAAAACTTGACGAGCATGATGAGAAATTTAAGCTGATTTTTGCAAAACTTAACGAGCATGATGAGAAGTTCAAGGCAATTGATAAGCGATTTGATAAATTGGAGTTTGAATTCCATAAGTTAGGCGTGAAGTTCGAGGAGCTTTCTCATAAGTTAGATTTGACTTTAGAGGTTGTGCTATCTAACCAAAAAGAGTTGGCAGAACAGAAGAGAATCTGGTGGCCGATGATTCAAAGTCACGAGCATCGTATTAGCGTATTAGAGGCCGTAGCGATCAATGCCCCAGGCGAGACTACCACTTAGGTCCGCGCCCTAATTAGCGTTAAAAATTTGTCAAATTTTTATACGACTGTCGAAAATTTTTACATGAAAGTAAATTTTTTTATCAAAATAATCAATAAATTCGTGCTAAATCGGCGGCAAGGTGATTGCACTAAGGCCGCTATCACCGGCAATTCGGTTGGTGATGAAATCTCGAATAGTTGAAGGAGTTGATGATGAAGTTGAATGTAATGTTGACAGCGGTTCTTGTTTCGGTTTTAGGTTTTGCTTGTGCGAAAAAAGATGACAAGAAGAAAGGTTCTGAGCAGCCTAAAGAGCAGGTAGATAATCCAGCAGATAATTCTGGGAAAAATAATGATCCTAAGAATATAGTCAGTACTGATGATAGCAGAAAAGTTCCGGGCATTTTAGGTTCGTGGAAGAACAGATTACCCCACACCGATAGCATCTTTGCTTGGAAGTTTGAACAAAATAGGGTTTCTCATACGGTCACATGTTTTGACAATCAAGGGAAAGAGTTTTCTGCAACTGCCGTTTCTTCTGCGTCTATCAACGACAAAACTGTTGTAATCAATGATAATGCATCTAAGACAGCTAAGTCAGAAGATGAAACTATTTCTTGTGCTGCTAATATTATCGCAGGTGAGTATGGTTATACAATCAACCAAGATGGTTCCATGACTTTAGACTATAAAGTTGTTGTATGGGACTTCGATCGCATCTAATAACGGTCCTTATCTTTAATTTTAGAGGCACCACCGATAGGTGGTGCTTTTTTATTTGCAATTCTTTCTTAGTTAGCCTTCTATTGCTTTAGCACTTCTGATAGCGTCGAGTTGACGCGATAGCAACTATAATTCCTGCTTATGATACTCATAAGAACAACTACGTTTAATGGTCTTACGATTACTGTTATAAATTTAGTAGATTAATCGAAAATCAAGATCATTGGAGGTTGTTGTGAATAAAATTATCCTATCTCTAGCTGTGCTTTTATCTAACGCTGGTATTGGAGCTCAGACACCAAACGGAGACTATGTTCTAGACAAAAATCATGCTCATATTGGTTTTAGTGTCGGCCACCTAGGTTTTTCTAATGTAATAGGAAGGTTTAATCAATTTGACGGTAGCGTCAAGTTTGAGGCCAACGGCGACTCTAGTGTTAGTTTTACCGTTCAGGCTGCTAGCGTCGATACTAATGTTAGGCGCAGGGATGATCATATTAGAAGTGACGATTTCTTTGATGTTGAAACTTATCCAACTATTAGTTTCAACTCATCCGAATTGACTTATGATGAGAATGGTGACCCGAAAACTATTAAGGGAAATTTGGAGTTACATGGTGAAGTGCGGGTCGTAACTTTTGAAGTTTCCATAGTAGGAGCAGGAGTTTTTCAGGGTGCAACTAGGGCAGGTTATGTAGCCAAGACGGTGATAAATAGGCATGACTTTGATATTACTAGTCTTCGTGGTGTCGTTAGCGATGAGATAGCCATTACAGTTAACCTCGAGCTTATTAAAAAATAGTAGTTTAGGTGATGTCAAATGTTCGTGGTGGAGCGCATCTCAAGATTATTTCTGATCCATGTATTTATGGTTATGGCTACTTCGTGTGCTCCATTGGAACCATCTAGATCACCAGAAAGTAAGACTGAGGTATTAAAAGAGTCCTCCAAAAAGGAAACCGGAGATAGCAAGGCACCTGGAAACGCTTCAGTTTCAATGGCCGCTGCGCTGGGGGCGCCTGAAAGCATTACTTTTAGTGATGTAAAGACTTTGGTTTTTAATGAAGCTTGTATATACTGTCACTCTTCAACAGGAAGCAAATTGTCCAATGTCGCACTTGATTCCTATGGCCATGCTCTCGGTCAGAAAGCTAGTAAATCAGTCATTATTCCTTTTAATCCAGAGGAAAGCTCACTGTATACTTCGTTATTAGTTGAGTCAGGTAGTCGCCATATGCCTCCATTTGATAAACCTCAGCTGACAGATGATCAGAAAAATCTAGTTTTTCTATGGATTAGTAACGGAGCTAAAGAGAACGCCAAGCAGGTTGTTAAGCGTCCGCTGTCGCTAAGTGAGGTGCTCGGTCCCTACTTTCGAAACCCAGAGAGGATCGATTACTCAGTCGTTAAAAAACATGTCTTTGATACCGGTTGTTTGGATTGTCACTCTAAAGAAGGACCAAAGGCAGATTTTGAGGGGGCAATTATTTACGGCCAAGATATGTCAGATTACCAAGCCCTGTTTTCTAATCATGGGATAGTCATAGATCGGTTGACTAACTATGTTGTTCGGGAGAATGGTCGGTTAAAGAAAAAGAAGGGTAGCCGTATTTACCGAGCAGTGGGAACTGAACAGACGATGCCTCGTCCGATGGACGGCTATGATCCGATAGATTCAAGGCGCGTCAAGCTGCTTCGTCTATGGATTAAAAATTGTGCTATCGAAAGTTATTCCGATATATTGGAAGATAAACTTTTAGATCCAAAAGACCCCTTGTATGTGAATGGAAAAGTGCGACGTTGTTCTGACTCTGCCGAATAACTCTCGATATTATTTCTACGACCAAATAGGCATCCACCCGAATTAATGACATTCGACAGGGTAGAAATCCAGGTTGAATCCGTAGATCTCCTCTTCCTCGGAGCCTCTGATAATACTTTTAGTAGACTCAATTTGTTTTACAAGGTGTTCACGAATAAGATCGATATCTGTCTTGGATAACGTTACTACAGATGAGTAGTGCAGTCTCCTGGGTTGATCCTCGGGTCTTGAGTGATTTAGTGATTCTAATGCTTTATAGCGCCAGTGACTATGATGTTGAGAGATAAAAGGGGAGTTGTCCGCAAGGTGAACACGGTGTTTGCTAATGCTATACCATCCGTCATCTTCAACAATTAATCTCATTTCGATCAAGTGTTCTAATATGGACCTAACCTCAGAAAGTGAAATACCGAGAGCTTCAGAAATAGTGTTGGGAGATTTATAGTCTGGCAGGGAAATCGCCACGTGAATCGCCGGATACTTCCAAGAGCTGTAATAAAGTGATTGGTGGTGGTCATCCACACCTGATATTTGTAAGCGCTCTTTGAGCCGCGAACGTTTGTGTTGCTCATCTTCGATCTGCTTTAAAAAGTGCTTGCGTAGCGACATAGACCCAGCTCGGCTATACTGCACCAGCAAAAGAAGGTACTGCGCTTGTACTTCAGAGTGGCCCAGTAGCTGATTAAGAAGGTCTGCATGTTCAAGTGTAAAGTGAGCTTCGCTACCTAGCACTTGTGAAATGTACGCAGATTGGCAATTCAGCTTGCGAGCGATTCTTGCTCGGAACCCACGGCCTTGATCTTCTTCTAGAGAGTGTAAATATTCTTTGTAATCTCGAAATTTGAATATATCAGCTTGACTCATGTTTCAAACCTTGTGTAAGTTGTCACTTAAATTGTATGTTAAGCAAAACTTAACAATAGTTGCAATCGCTAATTGATATTTGAGGGAGTTTTCATGCTACTGCGCTCTTTGGTTATTGCTGTCTTTTTACTATTTGCAAACTTTGCTTTAGCTGAGGGTGCGGATAGTAGCGGCGGTGGTGAACTTGTCAAAGACCGTCATAATCCCTGGTTTCTCGATAATAAAGAAACAGTCGATTATTGTATAAATATAGATTCTGAATACTTCGCTCAGGACCGGCGGGTAATGCGAATGATTATCGATAAAGCTTTTAATTATTGGAAAAGACAAATTGGTTTAGTTCAGGAGGTTAGCTATGGCTTCCCGCTTGCGACACAAAAATTTATATATAAAAAACATTGTAACTCACAGACTGATATATGGTTTCAATTTGGTAAATTAGAAAGTTGGCAGACTAAATGGATAAATAGGCCTACATCTTTTGTCGGAGTGGCGATCAGAACTGACTACGATAAAAAATCTATGGCTGCTAAGGGCTTCGTTTATGTTTCTCCTGACAATGGCCCGAAGCGCTATAAAGGTCATAATTATAGATCGGGAGCTTGGAAAGGGCTAAATGGTGGCCGGCTATACTTCTTGCTGCTGCATGAAATAGGTCATATATTTGGCATTCAACACTTTGGACCCCCCGCTGATATCATGAGCGTCTATTTTCCTGAGCTGCTTGTTAGCTCTATTGAAACGGAGATCGGACCAACCCAGTTTGGATATGATAAATATCAGGAAGTCTTAATTTTTGATACCGATGTTCCGCGAACTAAGTGTGGGCTATCGAGTTCGGTTCGGGCTTTCGGTTTAGATTACTTAGGTGTTTCTAAAGATTGTGTTCGTTTTGACTTTAACCCCGATGGAGGCTTTAGCCTTTATCAGGCTTCTGCGGCTAAAACTGGGTGGGAAAAACTTGGAGACGCAGAAGTTTATACCCAGTTAC
>JANQHA010000025.1 GCA_028282865.1 Oligoflexales bacterium | reverse complement strand
TTATTAACAGCAAACTAGAAAAACCAGAATCGGTCGCGGCAGCTGTCAAAGAGGCCGCGGCTTACGTTTTCATTACCTTTGTAGTCGTCTGACTCCCCTTTATCATCATGCTTACTACTATAATAATCGTAGCCGGAGTAGCCATACTTCTTCTGTTTATCAAGTGCTTTTTTTAATGACGGACGTGTAACGATCCCGGCTTCGATAATTCCGGGAATCATTTTTTCTATAAGGTCAAAAAAAGATTCAACCCTCTTAATGTGGACGTAGTTATTCTGGCGAGTCCAGTTTTTTACACAATATTTTTTCCACTTATTAAAGGTCTCTCTATGAGTCATCTTTGCTTCGCCAGCGCTGCCATCAATAATGTACCATTTATCACCGCTGAAAATTAGATTTTCATAGTTTACTGAGGAAATATAAACTTTCTGGGCTACGGCTTCTAGCATCAGCCGAGCTAGCTGAAATGTGGCCTTATCATCAAATGTTTTTAAGAAGTTTGGTGCCTGCTTATCGTTGAGCATTTCCCGCAGTGTTTGACCTTCTACATAGCCTTGTAGAATAGAATCTCCTCCAGGTGCTACAAAGGTCTCGGCTCCAAATTCTAGCTCCAACCAAAGCTTAGATCGGTCAATCTGTCGCTTTTGGGTGTCTGCTCTGCTTTTAGAATCATTATTAGGGACTTTCCACGCAAATTTTTTGCCATCTGAACTGCGAGTTACCAAATGAACGATGCTGGTTTTTCCTGAGCCAATCATATATTTATCGACTTTATAACCTCTGGGAGGTTTGGGGAGTAATATTTCAGTGATTGCTTGTTCTAAGACCTTGGTATTGTCTCGTTTAAATTCCCGTTCAAAACCCTCTAGGTTTGCTTTGCGCATGCCATGGTCTGTATAGGTGGATGCTGCAAATAGCATTTTTTCTTCCAACGATGAATTTTCAAAATTTTCAAACAAGACATATCTCTGCAAACGGACCATGACAGAAGTGCTTTTAATCAGAAGTATCTTCCTGAGCAACTGATAGTCTTGGGAAAAAACCCCTTCGGCTATAATAAATTTGATCATATTTTTGGTAGCGTCGACATCGGTAGTAATAAATGGATCGATTTGGCCTATGAAAGACGAAGCTAACTCTGGATTTTTCTTTAGATAATCTTTTCCAAATTTTAGAAGGTCTTCTGGTGACCCCTCGTTAAGGATTGCTGTAATCGTAGAATTGGATATGACCGCGGTTGGATTTTTCTTCAGTGCACTAATAAAATTAGACATGTTTTGTGAATTATTTCTGATCGTTATATTGATTTTAGCAGTTTTATCAGAATCAATATAACTTAAATACTTTTCAGAGCTTATTGAGGAAGGGGAAGCATAAGACGACGATAGAGCGAAGATTGATAAAGTGAGAAAAATTAAATGATTCATAGCGATTAATCCTTACTCTCGTCTTTAGTACTGCACCCCATGGAAGGCGAACTGACACTTTTGCCCCGGGGTTTTCTTTGCGTTACCTTTACGTATTTCATGATTGAAAAACTCATCGTACATTTTCTTCTCGGAAAGTTTGTTACCTGACTTATCAAAAAAATAGAGTTTTCTACCTTTGTTGAGTCGCGGTGGGTAGTCGACCAGAACAATACGCCCTCTACCATCTGTGTGATAGTTTGCGGCCTTAAAATCTAGCCAGAGGTGCTCTTTTGCCGCAATCTGATAGGCCCTTTTCCATTGTTCCTTGATTTGTTTAAGAATATTATCCGGTGGTGTTTGACCAGAGAATGAGTAGGTGTACTGTAACTCTTCTCCTGGAATGTATTCCATTTCAATAAATAGGCCGTCTTTATCGGCGTTTAGTATCTTAGCGTAGTTAAGGTTGTAGGCCTCTAGCTCTTCTTCCATCCAGGCCTGCAGAACATTACGAGTTGCGTTGTGAGGCTCTCGGGCAAGCTTTAATGCGGTATTGTTGCTGGTCAAAAAAACCAATCCGTTGCGGCCTTGAGACAAAAACCTCTTAAACTGATAAATAAGCTTGTCATTGAAATATAGTTCGAAAGCGTGGTTACCGTCATTTACGGCTACTAGCTTTAACTTTTTGTGTCTATTCTTCATTCCGTTTGTCGGGTTGTCCTGCCAGTATCTAAGGTTTTCGTAGAGGTTATTTTCATCGCCGTAGAACCTTTGGTATATCGCGTTTAAGGTTTCAAAGTG
>JANQHA010000661.1 GCA_028282865.1 Oligoflexales bacterium | reverse complement strand
CTTTAAGATTTTAAGTCGTCGAGGGTCAGAATTATGCAATCTGTCAAATATTTGGTCGGTGGTTTCTGGGTAGCTATACTCGCCTTCTCGGGGATACTTAGCTCCTGTAAATTCCACAGTTTAGACCAGTCCAATTCCAGTAGCTTATCCTCAGATCCAAGCCCTGCTGAAAGCGCTAAGTCTGCCTCGACCCATTACCTCCTGACCTTGTCTCTAGGAGAAGACAACTCCCACAAGGTCCCTTGTCGGGATCTCCAAGAGAAGAAGAGTTATATCCAGCAATGGTACGGCGAGTTAGCTGATCTAGATGCTGGGAAAATCCGTATTAAGATTCCTCGTGAGTGTGACTATAAGCTAACAGCTATCGCTGGACCAAAAGAGATTAATAAAGATAAGGCTTACGCTCTTTTTGCCACCGAATCTAAGGTCACCATCGACATGATAAAATCTGGTCAGCTTTCGTTTAAGTTAAAACTTAAAGAGCCAGACCGCAGAGAGCTGGCTACGGCTCGTGGTGAGTATTATGTTAGACCTCTTTATTATAAGTACGATAAAGATTTTACCTGGCATACTCTATTATATAGGGTTGTTCCTAGAGTGCCTAATCGTAGCTTATTCCTACGGATATTTGATGACAAGAAAACACTTACCTGGCTGCTAGACGAATTAAAAGATTATGGTGATATAGAAGACTACGAGTATGATGCTTTGATGAAGACTGATCTGGATAAGTACAAACTCTATTTTAGTCAGTCTAACAGTTGTATACTCCCGCTTGCTGGGCGAATTTTTATGACATTTGCTCACAGTAGCTCTTACGATACAAAGGGTTTGCTCTTTACCCATGAGCTGTCATTTAGACAGTATCCTATTAGTGAGCGTATTAATGCTAGTGTTTCCGATGAGTGTATGACTTTTCAAATAGCCGCGTTTCCGAAAAAGGTTAGCTCGGGAAGCGATGTCAAACCATTTCCACTCCCTTGGATGGCGTTAGATGGCAAGAACCGGACTGCTGAAATAATCGAAATAGCTCAGGTCGATACTGGAAAAGAGAAATCTCCAGAGCTCCTTAATGAAGAGCGTCATGTTTTGATTAAAACCCGTGAAGCACTCAATCGTATTGCTGGCCAATACAACCTTTCAATCACTGATACTCCTGATTTTTCCGCTGGCGAGGCAGTGCTGTTTGTGGGCTCAGTTTCAGCTCATAAGTTAAGTATACCGGTAGCGATTGAGCATTATAATCGCCTCGAGTTGTTTCTTCACCACTTTGGAACCATGATAGATCGCACTAATAGCGGTCGATCACCGACGCTTCGCATTGCTCTTTTTAAAGTGCCTGCGCTAGGTAAAATACCTGACTTCGATAAGTTAAAGACCGTTAGAGTGTGGGGAGAGCAGCTGGAAGAGCTGGTTCGGTAAAAAATATAGCTAAAAAAGTTTGCTGCTCCAAAGGGATGCTGTTAATGGCCTATCAGAGGATATCCCAAAATAAGAGCCTCTCATGGTGGAGAACCTATGAACATCTTGAATGACAGGGATTATAGGTGTGTTTGCGGTAACTTAAAAAAAAGTGGGACCACCAGGACTTGAACCTGGGACCAGCCGGTTATGAGCCGGCTGCTCTAACCAACTGAGCTATGGTCCCATAGAGAATCTCAGTCAGAGCTGAAAACACTATCAAATCCGCATCTATGGCTCAAGTAGGTAGTTGAAATTAATATTAAATCTAAAGATTTTTGCTAAATCCCCGAAATATTAGAGGGGAGGGCCTAGGATGTCCATTAAAATCACAGATAAGCAGTTAGCCTGGCAGTCGGCTGACCCCCTGGCAGAGGAGTTTCAGAAGCCTCTAAAGGTCATTGTGCCTCTTCCTGACTATAAACTAAAGGGTAGCACTGATTTCGTCGGAATTAATCAGAAAACTCATAATGACCTCCTGAAAGATATCTTTGAAAGATTCCCTTTGGGTGCTGCGGTCTTGCTTGAGCACCCGGCCTTCAAAAATGCTATCCAATCTTTGGGGGTTAACGAGTCCTTGACTCAGACTCCACTAAACTGGGAGTGGCATCGGCGGATGCGGCGGTTCGCGCGAGAGCACGAGGAAGTTCGCAGGATAATGGGCAGAAGTGCGGTCTTGGAGTTTGAAGCTGAGCTTCACAATCGAGACATGCTAGTCGATTTGCAGAAGCTTCGAGAGTTTTATATGGAGCGCCAGATACAAAACTCCCTGGAAAATACTCGCAAGATTGAAACTGCCAGTATGGAAGAGCGTGACCGGCGGCTAGAACGTGTTGAGTACAATCACTTGATATGGGATCAACGTAAATGGAATATGTTTTTGCTGCGCTACTTAAAAGAGTTTAGTCCTACTAAGGTGTTTTTGAAAGATAGGATTGATCAAGCTGCCGAACCTAGCATAACCCAAAGAGTTCTTGATAAAAGAGCAGAGATTTCTCCGATGGAAATTCTTCTAGAAATAACCGATCGGCTTTTTCATGAGAGTCAGAGAGAGCAGATTCAACGCACTTTCGAACAATGGATGGCTCAAATAAATATGGCGAAGGTTGTTATTGCCGACGCAGCCGTATTTAAAAAACAGGTAGAAAAAATGTTTCTCCAAACCTTTATAAGGGATTATGCTAAGGGTCTTGTCGCAAAATCTGACGAAAAGGCTTCGTATGATAGCCTGCAAGAAAGTCGGGGTTTTCACCTAGATAAAATGGTCGATAATCGGCGAGACAGTAGGGAGTTTCACTTGCGAGGGCATGTCGCCGCTGGCAAGGATAGAGAAGCATTTGTTCAGTTCGTAGACCGACTAAACTTTAGAAGGTATGTATCTAACATCTACAATGACCTTAGGGAAAATCATCAAAAGCACTTGGCGAATATTCGCCAGTTTTATCCTGTGACTGTAGAAGGCGTAACAGACCATGTACAGAAAGACTTTACTAAAAGTCGTACCCAGTATGGAATCATCCGTGCATGGGTGAATGCGTTAGACGCCAAAATTGAAGCGAGAGATACTATAGTAGATCAGTCCATAGTCCAGGCCGACGCGATGAAGAAGCTTGGCGAGAATTCTTTAGAAGATGCGATTAAGGCTGATTCTATCGTAAGAACGATTCGTGCTAGAGATATTATGAGCCAATACAGCCTTGATCAGCTCACGGAAATGTTTGCCGCCACAGCTAGCGCCGCTAAGATGGTCGCTGCTGCTCACGGAACTGAAAATATATCTAAGGTTAGCTCCTCGGAGGCTTTAGGCAAAGAAAGTGTAAAAGCGACAAAGCCGATTATCTTCTCTGCGACCTCTAAAAGCGCTTAACCTGTAAAAAGGGTGAAGTTCCGCCTGGAGTAAATATAAGTTATTGAAAATATTGAACTTTCAGGGGTGTTTTCAATCCACGCGTTACGGTGCTAATATTTCAGCGCTGTCATCCGATAGCGGATCTGTGCTGTCATATAGTTAATATTGGAGAATCAGATGAGATTATTATTGTTAATTTTGTTTTTAAGCTCATGCAAAACTCAGAATACTTCTGACATAAAAGATGTACCTGTATCTGCATTCGAGAGTAAAGAAGCAAAGTTGTTTCTGTTTCCAACCTTTGATAGGTCTAATGCTCGCAAGTGGAGCTTTAATTATGGCTTATTTAAAAGCACAGGATATAACGTAAGTCCAATTGAGTCCCGCAACATAGAATTGCTTAGTTCTACTAAAATAATAGCTAGTCAATGGACTTATCGCTTTGGCACCACCAAAAAATTTGAAGCTATCAGTTCGAATGATTCATTAAGTAATCGCAATGTAGACTGTTTACTGTCAACCTCAAACCTCTCTCCGAGGTGCATATTGAAGAGATTTGGTGAACATAAATTTCGTGCGATGCTTACGGATCAGGATGGAAAAGTCTATGCTGATGAAGTAAGTATTCACATAATTGATGGGCATAAATTTAATCTCGATACCAAAGCCCTTATTAACAGTCTTATATTGACACCTTATTATGAAAATGGCTTGCGGAAGGGGTATAAGATAATCGACTCTCTCACTCCATCTGGCGAGTTATTTATAACGTTAGGTTTGAAGATTGGCGATATAATCACCTGGGTATACAAAGGTTATTCTGGCGCAGGGGGAGGCTTCCCTTCAAGTTATCCCAAGAGTGATCGGTTCATCATTGGATTTTTTGAGCAGTTTTACAAAGCTGTCTCAAAGACAAAAAACGAACGGGCTTTTCAGTTTCACATCATTAGGAACAAGAAGAATATTGTGATAGCGGGGTCAGTTGTTGGCACCGACTAGTATGGCCTAAAGTTTCATCGCCAGAGACTTGCGTAAACCCGACACGACAAATCATATAGCCTGCTAAGGTCTATCGGCGACCGCCATTTCTTCTGCGTCGGTCTTGATTAGGTCCCCTATTAGCCCCGCGCTCTGACCTTCCCCTGCGCCCTTGGTTAACGTTATCATTGGTCCTGTGTTGGTTTCTTCTACCTTGGTTGACGTTACCGCGGTTTCTCTGACCACTTCGGTTCCCTCTATTTACATTGCCATGATTTCTGTTTTGGTTTCTTCTACCTTGATTGACGTTACCTTGGTCTCTGCGATGGCCACGATTGCCTCTATTTACATTGCCATTGTTTCTATTCTGGTTTCGGTTTCCTCGGCTGACATTGCCATGATTTCTGTTTTGACTTCTTCTACCTTGGTGGACGTTACCGCGGTTTCTCTGACCGTTTCGATTACCTCTATTTACACTACCATTGTTTCTATGTTGGCTTCTCCTACCTTGATTGACGTTACCTTGGTCTCTGCGATGGCCGCGATGGCCTCTATTTACATTGCCATGGTTTCTATCTTGGTGATGTGGATTACGAACATGCCGTCTTGGCTTATGTCGGAACCTGCCTGGTCTATATGGTTTGCGTGGTAGTTGCCGGTATCTTGTATGTTGATGAATTCGGTAGTAAGGCCTCCAGCGAAAATTATGGCGGGTACCGATGAATATACGTGCCCGGAAGTGGGGGAGCGCCACCCTATAAGAG
>JANQHA010000622.1 GCA_028282865.1 Oligoflexales bacterium | reverse complement strand
AATAGCAATCAAACTATCCGTTGTGTAGAGTTCGAAGCTCGTAATGTATCGGATAAAAGGCAGGCTCTTAATGTTTTAAATCATTATGAGCAGCTGATGGGCTTTAACCCCGACCACCGGTGCCACAAGACAATTTTCCAGCTATTTTTTAGCTAAAACTCTTCTGCCGTGAGCCCATTTAGTATTAGTCGGAATTTTCTGTAGTACTAATATACTGATTTAAATGGGGAATTTTGCTTGCCCCATTTGGGGGCAGAAGATCTTGTAAGTTCAGATTCTCAGCATATAATCCTCGTACTATTTGCGAGAGATGCGATGAGCGAGCAGACTGATTTTAGACAATATTTACAGCAGGAATTGCTGCGCCGATGTGATCATAATTCTGCATATTCACTTCGAGCATTTGCTAGGTCTTTAGATATAGATCATTCGACTCTTTCTCAAATTTTGCGCAATAAAAGAAAGATTTCTCAGAAAACCTTTGAAAACCTATGTAGCAAATTAGGCCTTGGGCCAGAAGAGGTAACACAATTTAAAAAGCCTTGGGAGCAAAACACTACGTCAGCCAAGCAGCCGGTACGGGAGTTGAAAAAACTTCATCAGCTCACCTTTGACACATTTAGCGTTATATCAGACTGGTATCATCATGTCCTTCTAGAGCTACCTAGATTAAAGAGCTTTAAACCCGACATTAAATGGGCTGCAAAGGTTCTCGGGATTAAGACTACGCAAGTTCGAGATGCTCTAGAAAGACTAGAACGTGTCGGACTAATTGACCTAAGTCATGAGGGCGAATGGCGGGTTTTATCTCAGGACAATGAACACCTACCGATGGATGACTACACGCATGTTGCTTTGAAAAAGCTTCAGAAACAAGTTTTGGAAATGGGCAAGTTGGCAGTCGACGATATTCCACTAGCTCAGCGTTGTAATCGCTCGGTAATTATGGCCTTTGATTCAAGTAATATTGATACTGCAATAGATCTTATTGATCAATTTAGGAAAGAGTTTGCTTCCAAAGTAGTAGACCAAGATGGGTCATTTGATCATGTCTATCAGCTTGGCATAGCTTTTTACCCTGTGACCGAGAGATAGAGTTATTATTTTTCCTTCTGCAGACTATAAATATGATGCTTTCCTTAAACACATACCTTCGAAAAGGTCATCAGTATTTATAATTATAGCTAAGAAATATATATAATTTGTACGACTGCATTGTTTTGGCATGATAGCTCCAGAGTTAATTTATTATTTAATAAGGAGTTTTCAAATGATTCGCATTTTTTTTCTAGTTTCTTCGTTACTACTAAGTTCATCGGCTTTTGCTTCGTTCTATGACGAGTGTGAGTTTGAAGTTGATGTGGTTGCAGCTACCAATTTATACAAGCTTAATACAAGTGTTGAGAATGGGAAACCAACTGCTGTAGTAGCTGTTAAGTCAGCGATTGATTTAGGTGGTCATACCGATTGCCAGGGTTATATAGGAAGGCACTTTGTGTTTGAAATAGAGAACTTTTCCGTTCTTCAGCCTAATCAGACTGTACGGCTTAAGTACCTTCATATGAATGGCCGAGCGCCTACTCCTCAAGGCTTCTGGCAATCTACCAGTATTGAGTTGATGACTGACTCGTCTTTAACTAATTAATATTAATAGCTTTACACTAAATTTTATCAGAGTGGTTCAACGTTTGAACCACTTTGGTTCAAAAACCATTGCGTCTTATTGTAATCGTCGATATAAGCCTCTCAACTTCAGGTGGGAGTGCCAATATAGATGTCAGACGAAAGTCTCAAAACTTATCTTCTCGACGAGCTTGTATCAAGGAAACTTAAAAACCCTGCATACTCTCTGCGGTCATTGGCTAGACAGCTAAATATTTCTCATACCAGTCTTAGCCAGATTATTTCTGGAAAGCGTCCTATTACTGCAAAAATGATTCACAGGATTTCAGACAGTCTCGGGCTTCCCATGGATATACGCAATCGAATTCTTGGTCATTTAGTGAAGCAATGTCCTGATGCTGACCAGATGACGGTCGACAGCGAGTCCTACCAGCTTCTTGCTGTCGATGAGTTTAAGCTCATCTCCGAATGGTACCACTTTGCTATCCTAAGCTTAGCTGATTTACGGGATAATGTGGCGAGCCCTAAATGGATATCGACTAGATTAGGGATCTCAGAGAAAGTTGCTGACGAGGCCTTTCAGCGTCTAGAAAAATTGTCTTTGATCGAATGCGAAGGCACTGGTTTTAGAAAAACCGGCAAGACGGTGACAACCACTAACGACATTCCTTCGTCTGCCATCAAACAGTTTCACTTACAGATTCTTACAAAAGCTCAAGATGCTCTTATTCATGAAGATCTTAATAAAAGAGACATTAGCTCTCACTGTCTCGCTTTCGATCCAGAAGATATGGAGGAAGCAAGATTAATGATAGAAAAATTTCGTCGTCGGTTTGTGCACACCTTTCGTCGGAAAAGTGCGAAAAAAGCTTACGTCATAGCGATGCAGTTTTTTTCGTTAGAGAACGTTTTTAAATCGAATCACTAAGGGGATAGTATGAAAAAGTTGATTTTTGTTTTATGTATGGCAGGTCCATTGCTAATGGCTGAAGAAACTAGAAATGGCGGTAACTTTACGGCCATGGAATTTAATCTCATCGGTCGGGAACAACTCGAGGTTCTTAAAATCGACAAGGTGCGAGGGACGATTCTCAATGATGCTCAGTTGAAGCGTTATGAAGAGGCGCTAAAGCTAGATGTTGTCTTGCGGCCAGGGCCACTCTACGATCGTCGAGGCGAGATTGCCCATGCTAAGCTTGAGATCGATAAAAACAATAAACCATTTCGTTACGTACTAGATGATAAAAAATGGACTTTCATTCGTCGTAAATATGCTCCACACCAAATGGTTTTTCACGAGTTACTACGTTATATCTTATGGAACACCAACGATTATAGTAAGGAGAACTCTTACGAAATTTCTTCAAAAATATACCAGGGTAAGTCTTTGCTTTATATGAGGCATCAATATTTTCCAGAAGGGCTAAACACGGTCCATGCGGTCCCAGATGTAAGTGAAGCGAAGGTTAAGACTCAAAAGTGTGAGCGCGCTACAGAATTTGGAGTGGTTGAGTCAATGGAGATCACCTATTACGTCGATAGAGCTCTAGGGGTGGTTGATATTAAGTCTCTTAGGGTTGTTTGGGATGATGACGTGTTGAGTCGTAATGCGTGGAAAGAGAAGGTTGGGGTTTATGAGAAGTCTACCGATCTGAAGCGAAGTAAGGACAAGGTTAATCTTTTTAAGATGTCTGAATTTGGCCCGGCAAATATAGAGTTTAATGCAAAAGACTGGGCGAACATCGAAATCACTCTTCATCATGATGAAAGTTATAAACCAGTTGCTGCTTTTGTCCACTATTCCGACGGTGGTGGAAAGGTTCTAAATGGTTTTCATCGGTGCAAAAAATTTCCAAGTTATTTTGGTAGATAAATAGAAAGAAACTTTAATTCTATCTACGATTTTTCGTAGATAGATATTTACCGCGAGTTGTAGAGTCTTAAGTCTATAGAAAAATTCCGTTAACCGATACTCACCTTATGGAACTTATTAAGACATATGGTGAGTTTATTTATAGAGCGGTGATGATATTCTATAGATTAAAGAAGTTTTCTTCGCGCCTGAAAACGACGCTTGTGAATATAATTAGTGCTAGAGGTAATCCTAAGAAAATCGCAGTAACTATCTTCCCGTGATGGTGCGACATCTTTCCTAGAACACCACATCCAGGCTTAACGCGGTCCGATGCAGAAACGATTGGTCGCCCAGCGGTTGTAGTGCTGTTAACTAAATTTTCTGCATTTATCATTCCAGAGCCCAGGAGTGGGACCGATATATTTTCTTTAGGTATGTCGATTAAATATTCGGTGTTCACCTCATCTTGGTATATAGATGGGTCAGAGCTTGTAACGATTCTGTCTTGTATGGCACTTACGGATATATTTGGCTCAGCTGCGATGAGTAATCCGGCGATCCCTGCGACTACTGGTGCTGCCATTGAAGTACCTGTTTTCGTTTGTGGAGTCGAAGATCCAGGTATCGGCCCATAAATTAGTGTGCCAGGAGCGGATACGTCCACCCATCTGCCAAAATTAGATGAAGGGTGTTTTTGGTTTTCTGAATTTAGGTTTGCAACTGCAATCGCATCGGGAAATGCGGCTGGAAATTGCATGCGACTAGAGTCTTCATTTCCCGCGGCACCGATAATAATAGCACCTTTGTTATTACTTGGTGTATTGCGCAGTGCGCGTACCAGGACTGATATCGCCCTAGATCTATGAAACTTGCCAAACGATGAGTTGATGATTCGAACTCTTGAATCACCCTTAAATAGGGCGACATATTTTAGAGCACCAGCAATAGAGCTGTCCAAGATAGTTCCTGCATCATTCGAACCGCCAATAAGATCAGATTTACCGACAATTCTAAGTGCCATGATACGGCAGACTGGACAGGACCCAGCAGTGTTATCCATTTTACCGGGCAGTGCTGCAATAATTCCTGCAACGTGGGTGCCGTGGCAGCACTCGCGCTGGCACACCCCGTTTACTACTGGACAGCTCCCAGATGATGACAGGTTAAATGGGGCGATGTCTCCGTTACCTAGTTCACCCTTACTAGGGTTTGTGGTGTTGCAACCATGAAAGTCATCCTTGCCACAGCCAATGCTACCTGGAGAGTCATTAGTCCAAATGCGACTACTGTTGGTTCCTTGAAAGACATCGTTGTTGACATCGACCCCACTATCCATAACTGCAATAATTGGTTCGTTTTCTGTGGAACCATCCACACCCTCTAAGTGTTGGTAAGCCTCGCTGATTTTGGTCGTGGCGTACCAACTACCTAGTTCTGCGTAAGCGGTCGCGTAGTCTTCCCAAAGCCCACTTGGCTTGCTGATATAATTAGGCTCAGCAAACCAAATAAGCTGACCTTTTTCCCATCTATCAAGGGTTTCGTGCGCATCTTGCTCGCTGCGAAAATCTACCCTAGCTATCGATGCAATCTGAGGAAGAGCTGAATTTTGGTCCCAGTTTAACCTAAGACTGCGGGGCATCTCAATTTCTGGTTCCTGAAAGCTAGTATCTGGGTTAGTGAGATTTACTGAGGTTATAAAATGAATATCTCTAACCCCAGAATCGCTTACAAACGGGCCGATGAGCGGGAGGTAGTGTGTTTGGTATTCTTGCAAATAACTTGAAAAACGCACGCGTTTTGAAGGACCTTCTGACCTAAAAGCCACCATATAGCTAAGTTTGCTCGCTTCGCCTGAGGCGATAAGCTGCTTTGAGGCCTTGATAACTGTTTTCATCCCCTTAACAGGGGAGCTCAGGAAATCGGCTTCTAAGCCACACCCAGAGCTGCTTATAAAGATTAGTCCTAGGATAACTATTTTAGAATAGAATCTATCAACCATGATTCCTGATCTCGCATCATAGGTGTAAAGGTGCTATTATAGCCTGGTTTAACTTTGGATAGTAAGGGAATTTCAAAAAGGACCAAAGTGATGAGCCTGAAGGATAAAATTGCGACTGATATGAAGTCAGCGATGAAGAGTAAAGAAAAAGATAAAATTAGCGTATTAAGAATGTTATTAAGTGAGATTAAATATGCACAGGCCGCGACTAGTATGAGTCAGGAGCTCCCTGATGAAGAGACGGTCAAAGTGATTAGCACTTACCATAAACGTTTGTCCAAATCCTTAAAAGACTATCCTGATGGAGAACAGAAGCAAAAAATAGAGAAAGAATTAAGCATTGTAGAGCCTTACCTTCCCAAAAAAGCTAGTGAGCAAGAGGTGAGAGAAGCTGTAGAAAAGTTGATTCCTAAGGGTGATTCTCGACCTTTTGGAGCTTTGATGAAAGAGGTCTTAGCCCATTTTGGTTCAGCAGCTGATGGGGCAACC
>JANQHA010000481.1 GCA_028282865.1 Oligoflexales bacterium | reverse complement strand
TTGATTGTCGTCGCAGTCTGTCCGCCACGATCTTCGTTTGCTAAGCTTAAGATCTCAGCTATGGTCGTTAGATAACAAAGTTTTAAAGAGTTTTTGCTCAATAGATGGCAGCCTTGCGGCTGCCATTTTTACTTATAAACCTGCGATTTACTAAGCTCGATTGAAAAGTCTTTGATAGCCTCGGCGTTATCAAGCGCGTAAGCCCTCTCTGCAAATAGAGTATAGGGAACCGAGAGGTTTCCTGGAGACTTTATTGCTTCAATTAGTGACCTTTGTATCTGTTTCTTAGATTTGTGCATGTTGTAAAGTGCTACGAGCATAGGATTGATTGTCTCGGTTTCAGAGTACACCGTTGGCAATTTTGCAATGGATTCATCTACCTCGGTTGGAAGCGTGCGGTTCATTAGCAAAAGATCAGCACGAAATTTCCGTACTTTGATTTCCTCTAGTATATGGAGGGTCGAGCGCCGAGATGCTGAGTGAAGTGCGGTGACAACCATGAATTTAGTAGATTCCTGTTTCAAAATTTCTGTGATTCTTTCGGATGACTTATGAAAACCTTCAATAGTGTCTTGCATAAGGACAAGTAGCTCCGCTAGTAGGTGAAGGGCCTTGACTCCGGTAACTTTTGCAAGTCCGCCGGCGAGTTTCTCTCCCATAGTCGCGAGCTTTCCTAAGCCAATTTTTTGAGCGAAGTATATGGGCTTGATAAGCCATGTCATAACCTTATTTTCCATAAAACCCGCCAGAATATTTGGTTTTGATAAAAAATCTAGTGCGTGAGTATCTGGCGGTGTGTCTAAAACAATGAGGTCGTATTGGCCGTCATCAACAATTTTCTGTAGTTTTGCAATTGCCATATACTCCAGTGCTCCACCAAATTTTTCAGAGGCTGCGCGGTAGATGGGATGTGCTAGTATTTTTTGATAAGTCTGGTCGGTCGCAGTAAACTTCTGCACCATTTCGTCAAATACCGCTTTTTGGTCGAGCATTGCCGCATCTAAGGTTCCACCCTCGGTATTGCCGATAAGCTTCACTGACGACAGGTTCCCCCCCAACTTAATTCCCAATGCTGACGCTAGTCTCTTTGCTGGGTCTATACTAAGCAAACATACCTTCTTGCCATGGTGTGCTGCGGCAATGGCGATACCTAGTGAAGATGTCGTTTTACCAACGCCGCCAGATCCGAGAGCAATGATCACTTTGGAGTCGTCAATGAATGAATTATATAGGGTTGTCATAGCTTTTCTCTGGCTGCCTGAGGGCTGTTAAAAAGTTACTTGCAAAATGCGGCGCGATTGGTTCATCGATAGCACCCCACTCAGGTAGGTAATACATAGGAATACCTAAAGAATTGATTTCTAAATCGAGGTTGTGATTTTGAAAAGAAAACCTCTTCCTAGCATATTCGCATGCTGCCTTGAGCTCAGATCGGTCACGACAAATATCTTCATCTGAAGCGTTCATGGAACTACGGTCGATAAATCGGTTGACAAATATAGCTGCTAATTTACCGAAGTTAGCATTTTGAAATTTAGGGACAAAGTCTAAGCATTCACTGATAACTAACGGCTCCGGAGTTGTGACTGTTATAATGCCGCAGTTTTCTGGTTTTTGAAAAAAATTAATTAAGTTCTGAGTCTCTTTTTGGACCGGTCCAATAAGTCCAGATTTCATAATGGCCTCTGGAGTGGTAAGTAAATTTAAGAAGTGACCGGAAGAGTAGCCATCTAGGATAACTAGGTCGTATTTTGATTCTGATAGCTCAGATGTATAGTAAACACGGCCTAATAACGTGAGCTCAGCTACCCCTGGTAACATGTCAATCAGGCTCTTGATGATGTTGTTGTTAAAGATCTTATCAAATAATTTTTCATAGCCGAGATGCTTTACGACAAAGTCACGAAAGTTCATATTTGAGTTTAAGTTAATATTATCGATATTTTCTGCTAATAGCGTATGGCTATGGATGGTAGCTGCGCAACCAAATATCGGTGCGATCTGGCCGTTGACAGTGTTTTCAATAATGCAAACCCTTCGACCTTTTTTTGCCGCGTACTGTGCGAGAGCTGCTGAGCAAATAGATTTGCCGACACCGCCTTTGCCAGTAATCGCGAGAACCTTTCGGTTAATAAGCTCATCTATTAAGCTCATATTTACTTTTGATTCGTGTCATTTGATTCGGCATCGATAGCTTTTTTGTTATCAGCGACACCTTTTTTGAAGTTTTTAATGCTTTCACCGATTGCTCCACCTAGTGCAGGCAGTTTCTTTGCACCAAATAGCAGTACAACAACTCCCGCAATAATTAACAATTCGGTCATACCTGGCATAGTCATTTAAGAGTTCCTCCATTTGAGTCGTAGGGCGTATCATAACATATACTCAAATTTATCGACGTACCAGCATTATATGAGGCTTTTTCTGGAGTATATTATCTATAAACCTATCTAGAACGCCCAGTTTCCAGACTTGAGGTCGATTGGATCATTTCGGGGTGCCATCTAAGGCGGATTTTAATGAGATCAAAGTCTTTGCTTGCCTTATTTTGGTTGATAATCGAACCAAAGGGAGTTTTTCGCTCACCAGAGATATCAATCGCGTCGAAATCTAGGTTTTTCTTCTCACCTTTGTAGGTCTTTTCTCTGACAATATGTTTTTCTTTTACTTTCCTAGACTTGGACCTCTTTTTCTTGGACTTTGCCTTGGCTAGTAGCAACTTCTTACCATCCATAGATTTTATATCTGATGTTGTCGAAATATTTGCAATTAACGGAGTTGCCAAAAAA
>JANQHA010000346.1 GCA_028282865.1 Oligoflexales bacterium | reverse complement strand
CAATTTACACAAACAACCGGATGATCGTCGCGCTTAACGGCATCATTTCTATGCTTACAGTCCGCGTTATCATCCGGATAATATTCCATAACTGAATGCCACTGCTTTCGGGTTACCTCGGTCGTCTGGATCCAATACTCTTTTGTAATTTCGACCCAGTGATAGCTTTCATGATCCATCCTACCTTTTTCATCGTCGGGAGATCCCATCCTAAATATACCTTGAGGAATAAAGGAAAACTCCATTCCATAAGGGGCAGACCGCAAAATAGGAAACTCTTCGCTAAGGTTGGAGGTAGGAGCTTGTCCGCAGCTCACTAACCCGAGCAAAAAGAGGACTAAATATAATTTCTTCAACTTACCGCTCATCGCAATCCTATCTATCATTACTGACTAACCCTAACGATTCTAAAGCCTGCACTAAAATCCTGATAATCTGGCTCCCCCATCATTCGATAAGCAGAGCGAAGAAGGCGATCAGTACAACTCCAACCACACCCACGCTGAACCCGGTAATCGCCACCACTAGCACCTTTTGGATCTTCAACTGCCTCTGACAAATGGTCTGCCTTAGGGTAATAGCCATACCAATCGGAAACCCATTCTAATGCATTGCCATAAACGTCATAAAGCCCAAACAAATTTGGTTTCAATTGACCCACGGGGTGTGTTTGGTTGCCGGAGTTTTCGTAATACCAAGCATAATCTGGCAATAGTTCTTTAGCAAAAAAATATGGGGTTTCGGTATAAGCTCGAGTAGCGTACTCCCACTCGGCTTCGGTCGGTAACCGGTAGGTATAGCCGTCATTACCGGCTTGGGTATTAAGTGTCTCAATAAACTTCATCACATCATCCCACTCTAAGCACACTATAGGATGATCACTAAGTCGTATGATACTGCCATATGATGGAGGAAAGCATTTACTATCATCCGGATAGCTCTTCATCACCTCATACCATTGGCCTCTCGTCACCTCTTTTGTCTGAACCCAGTAATCTTTAGTTAAGCGCACCCAATGAGGTGTCTCGTAACTAACATTTACTTTGCCTTCTTCTTTAGGAGCACCCATTTTAAAAAAACCATTTGGAATAAAGGAAAAATCCATTCCATAAGGGCCAGAACGCAAAATAGGAAATTCTTCGCTAAGGCTGGAGGTAGGATTTTCTCCGCAGCTCACTAACCCGAGCCAAACAAGGACTAAACACAATTTCTTCAACTTATCAATCATAGCTATCCCTTTACACCTACCACTATTGCCTAACCTTAACGAGGTGAACACCAGCGTCACCTTACTAATTAGCTTTTAGCAATTCTTACTAGACGAAACCCAATATTTCCTCCCGGCACAGTTTCTGTCGCCCTTCCACGAAAGGCTGAAGTACCGGTATCATGCCCACTGCTGTAACAACCACTGCGAACTACATGATCAGGCCCAGACTCCGGCCCAGTGGGATTCCTTAAAGGGTTGGAATATCCAGCTCGAGAATATTCGCCATACCAATCTAAAACCATCTCCCAAACATTTCCATGGACATCGTAGAGGCCAAACTTGTTAGCTCGCAATTCCCCGACCGGATGAGTACGATTATTAGATTCTGGCCCGAGCCATGCAAAAGAACTCAGTGTTCCACTCAAAGAATAGTCGGTATCGGTATAAGCCCGCGCTGCATATTCCCACTCCGCTTCAGTGGGTAAACGGTAAATGTAGCCATCATTTCTTTGTTCGGCATTAAGCTCATCGATAAACTTTCTTATTTGATCTCGTCTTACACAGACAACAGGATGGGCCTGTTCTTTTTTGGCACGTTCACCCCAACCGCAAGATTCGTAGTCAGGGTAGCTATCCATCACAGCGTGCCATTGACCTCTAGTTACTTCGGTCGTCTGCATCCAGTAATCTTTTGTCAACTTCACCCACTGGTGATTTTCCGAAGTACCCATTCTAAAGATGCCATTTGGAATAAACGCAAACTCCATTCCATAAGGGCCAGAACGCAAAATAGGAAATTCTTCGCTAAGGCTGGAGGTAGGATTTTCTCCGCAGCCGACTAAGGCTATCACAGTAACGGTCAAAAATAGTTGCTTAAGTTTTAGTATCATTTTAGACCTTTCAAAAGCTAAATTTATAAATTTACCCGCACCAACCTAAAACCAAAGTTGCTATCTTTAGCGGAAATAGAATACTTACCGCGCCTAGCCAGCCTGCAACCTAACTCATTATTAAAACGAGCTCCTCCACGTACAATACGCATTTTTGAAGCTGAACTTGAAACCTTTGGATCTTGAATAGCATCTTGGTAATTATCTGCTACGGGATATTGGTCGTACATATCAAAGACCCACTCCGCGACATTGCCCTGAACATCGTACAGATCAAAACCATTTACGGCCAATTGCGCGACCGGGTGAAGCTG
This sequence comes from Oligoflexales bacterium, assembly GCA_028282865.1. Classification (GTDB taxonomy): domain Bacteria; phylum Bdellovibrionota_B; class Oligoflexia; order Oligoflexales; family CACXFL01; genus JANQHA01. The sequence goes on along the minus strand of JANQHA010000346.1, from coordinate 7,073 downwards.
GCCACGAGAATTTTCATTGTACCAGCCATACGAATCCAAGAACCCCTCATCAAAAGAGTACGGAGTCTCCGTGTAAGCGCGAGCAGCGTATTCCCACTCAGCCTCTGTAGGAAGCCTATAGTGATAACCATCATTTTTTGCTTGTTTGTTTAGCTTAGTAATAAACTTACCGATCTCTTTCCAAGTAATACATGTTACCGGATAGTCATTTCTTTCTATCACGGGTCCACAAACTTTAGGATAGTAGCCCGTGACCGCAAACCACTGGCCTCTTGTGACCTCGGTGGTCTGCACCCAATAGTCTTCAGTAATTTCTACCCAGTGAAGGGCCTCATCCACACTCCGACCATCCTCCTCTTCTGGTGACCCCATCCGGAAGTGCCCCTTTGGAATAAACGAAAATTCCATGCCGTGAGGGCCCGAACGAACGACTGGGAAGGGTTCGTTAAGCTGAGAGGTTGAGGTTTCTCCACAACCGATTAAAAAGAGCACCGTAACGACTATAGAAATTTTTTTAATATGCATGATCATATCAAATATCTCCTATTTATCTCATCGTTCTAACTAGGCGAAATCCAGTATTGATATAAACTTCATTTGGATCAATCGCATGTCTAGCAGCCGACCGACAATCGTAACCTTCACTGCTAAACGACCCACCCCGTACAACTCGTTTTTTACCAGTGACTGGGCCCATAGGATCTCTAACTGCTGAAAAATAAGAATTAGCTTCAGGATAATTTCCGTACCAATCAGATACCCACTCCCACGCGTTGCCGTAAATATCATGCAAACCAAAAAAGTTAGCTTTAAGTTCCGCAACATTCTCCAGGCTGTTTCTGGAGCTTTTACCGCACCAAGCAAAGGACTTCATTGGCCCTTCTACCGAGTGTGATCTTTCTGTGTAACCACGAGCCGCATACTCCCATTCCGCTTCCGTAGGTAAGCGGTAAACGTAGCCATCTGCTCTCGACTTATGATTAAGTACATCTATAAAATTCCTGACAGACGCCCAGCTTACGCACCTCACTGGAGTATTCGCCTCAACGGCCATACCAATACCGCCAGTATGAATACCACATTCAGCCGTATACACTGGATAGCGACCCATCACTTTAAACCATTGCTCCAGCATCAGCTCGGTAGTCTGAATCCAGTAATCTTCAGTGATCTCCACCCAGTGATGAGCTTCATCGTCGCTACGACCGTCCTCTCCTTCCGGCGATCCCATTCTAAAAGCACCTCCAGGGATTAAAGAAAACTTCATCTCATGAGGACCCGAAGAAATATACGGAAGTGTTTCGCTAAGCCGGGAGCTAGGAGTTTCGCCACACCCTAAAACGCTAGCTAGTAAGATCGTTAAGATAAGGTGTTTCATATTACAAGCCAACATTCCCCCCTAAAACAAGTAAAGCCTTGCTATGCAAGGATCCCAACCACAATTAGCCTTCGTAAATCAGCCCAAGATTTACCGTAAAATAGCAGAATAGTAAATACGGGGAGGACTTTAAATTACGGCAAGAATAAAACTTATAATTAAAAACTTCTTTGAGCAGATAATGAGTAGAAAATAGCTTAGGTGGGCTAGCCTAATCTAGATAACCTTCAACAAATAAGACTTTAGCTCTGAAATAGGTTGGATAATCGTTTTATGATTGGGGTTATTCCTTTTATAGAGGTCAGCTCGACGCTTTAAAGAAGGAAAAAGGTTTGGAGCGTACTGGGCTTCGTCAATAAAAATACATTGATCATCAAATTGATTTAAAAATAGCTCAGGATCTCGTTCAGCCAAGCTTCTAAGGGCAGGATCGTCTAGTGAAAGTTCCTTGAAGGAGTCATCTAAGTGCATTACCAAACTTGCTTTGCCGCAATGTCTTGGGCCCCGTATCACTTGGATCGGGTCACAATTCTGCCTTATAACTGCCGATATATCTCTTTTAATCCACATACTTGGCTATTACGGAGTGTTACTCCATATTTGTCAAGAGCCAGAGGTTTCCCTTCAGCTCATCGGCAGCACACCTATACCTAGCTCTAGTTAGGTATTTTGTACATCCCTAAACGGTCAGCTAATACTTCGTCTTCGAAAAATGGCTTGGATCCTTCGTTAAAAAGAGCCTGACTAAAGTCATTTTTATCAAAATCTTTTTCAATAGTAGCTCCGGTAAAATCACTATCCGATAAGTCGGCTCTAGCGAATGACCCCTGACTTATTTTTGCATTTTTGAAGTTGTTACCTCGAAGTTTGGCACCGGTAAAATTAGCATTGAATATCAAAGCCGACTCCATGGAGCTATTAATTATCTCCACTCCAGGCCATCTAACATCATTGATAAAATCAACATGCTCGAAAGTGGAGTTTGAAATTTTTAAACGGTTAGCAACCGACGCACCAAAACTGACGTCGTTACGGTCGGTACCTTTGAAGTGAGAATTACGAATTTCTACGGCGTCGAAAGTCGCGCCATAAAACCGAATACCTTGCTCTGCCAGTACGCGATCAAAAGTCATTTTCGAGATTTGTGTGCCAGAGAAATCGACCGAAGTTAATTTTGGGGCGACAAAAACATTCTGACGGAAATAGCCATAATCTATATTAGTCTTGACGAAAATCGCGCCTGACAGATCTGATCGTTCAATAGTAGCTTTTTTAAAATTTGTACCTTTCTTACGACGCCCATAAGGAGATTCAGAGTTGATGGACAAAAACTTCGCGTTGCGAAAAGATGTGTCATAGATCTGTGCGCCAGTGAAATCAGAACCAGAGAAGTCGCAATTAGAAAAGTCAACACTGCGAATGAAAATACCACGAAGTTTTTTATCTCGATACACGCAATCTATGTCATCAATATCGGTAACGTCTCCACACTCAACCATTCGCTTACCGTTATTTCCATATCGACCGTCTTTATTGTAACAACCACCACGTTGAATATCGTATTTAAATTCCAGACTTTCATGTTCATCCGTCTTGGATTGATCGTCTGCATAAGCAGCCAAAGTCGCGCTGGCTAGAAAGCCTAAAACCACTAAACAAGCAAATATACTCTTCATCTATGCATCTCCATTTGAAAATAAAACATAATCGCTGTCTAAATTATTCTTCTAAAAAGTTAGCACTACAGATGTGCTCACAATTATTACATCCCAACATCTGAAAACCAGCAGCATAACAAGCAGAGCTAACCGCTGAGCCAATTGCCGGGCACCCTCTTGGAATCCCGTCATAAATAGGTTCAGCACAAGACGCCTTCACTACAGTGTGGTAACGCATGGGGATCGTTTTTTTATAAATATAACCAGTCAATTCAATTAAAGGCTTACGAACCTCTTGAATAATCTTAATCCCTAACGCCTGCTCATCCACAACAGCTACACTACAAAAAGGTCTTGAGCCACTATCAGGTTTTGTTTGGCAGAGGTCTCCAATAGTGTGGGAACCTGAAAGGCTTCCTTCACTAAGTTGCCCAACCAAATAACCGTGGTAGTATAAGTCACGATTATTTTCGCCTAGCGTTAGCCAAAAATAGATAGTTTCTTGCGATAACAGCTCTTCTGGGTCATCAGAACAGCCACGCTTATGGACTGTGACCAGTCTAGAGCTTCGACTTTCGATCAGCTGAAAACAGACTTTATCCTCGCTTAATAGAGTTCCGTTATATTTTAGGTTTTTAATCAGTCGTTGGTAGTCAGTAATCTTCCGGTAAATCGGCCGGTAGTCCTTGGCATCGGCTAGGCGACCTGCACGCTCGGAACTACATGCAGAGATCAATAGAACCGACGTCATTAAAAAGTAAGTCACGAATATTCGTTTCATTGGCAGCTCTCCTGGCAATTATTTAAAAACCTTTGGATTATTTCCGAAGACCATAGCTTGATTCGAAACTAACGTAAAGTCCGTAATGGATGACTGCTCAGCTCATTAGACTTCTGCTAATTATTTATACCTGTTGGAAGATAAGATAAAGCACTGTAATCACTATATTTATAAGCCATTCAGTTTCACTCAGAATATTCCGATAACAATTCCAGTCTACGCTGTGAAGGAATGCAGTCATGAAAAAGTTTAAGGCAAATAGAGATACGGTTAGAGTTCCGGTAGTAAGCGAAGAAATTAACGGGATTATGACTAGGTCAAAGAATAAAACACAGCTTCCATTTCTAGTGTGGGATGTATCGTCTACTGGAGTTGGGCTTTGGTGTACAGAGTTACTTAAGAGCGGCGAAATGATCAATCTTACTATCGGTCAACCATTTCCATTGATGCTTTCTGGTAAAGTCGTTTGGACCGACGATAGCAATGATGACAAAGGTTTTCGCTGCGGCGTCCAAATACAAGGGGGCCAGAAAAAACTAGAGTCTTTGTATGAGTACTTTTCTTCCATCATGAAAGACAAAGCGGCTTCTGGAGATTAGTAGAATTGCTCCCGGCACCTATCCTTTTTTAATCAAATCGGGTATCCGCTTTGCTATAGCAAAAAAATCCCGAAACCCGGGCCTAGCGGCGCGAAATAATACTGGTGCGGCAATCCGCTTCATCGAAACCTCAGGATCAATACCTTTTGCAAGGCCTTCTATAGTTATCAGACTTTTTGCCATAAGTAACAACCCATTTGGGACAGGTATATGCAATCGATTAGCAGCCTTAAGACAAGCATTAATCACTTGGTGCAAGCTCGGTTTCTTTGCAGCCTCCTTATTAAACGTCATCTTAGATAGTCTTTTTAATTCACGTCGTACCTTATCTTCGCTTAGCTCCTGTCCTTCCTCTTGCGCCATAACAATCAGAACTTTGACCAACTGATCCATATCGAGTGCAATCACCGCCTTCAACATTCCAGCAATATGTCGACGATCTGATTCAAGTAGTTCACCAGCAAGCCCCCAGTCAAACAAACCAATCGAGCCATCTTCTAGTAGTATGAGATTACCTGCATGTGGGTCACCATGAAATAGCCCTACTTCAAAAACCTGAACTAACAACTCCTGCAGGATTTTCCGAGCAAGTTTTTTCCGCTGAGCCGCTGGAAGAATCTCGTGGTCTGCTACCACTTTAGATAAGGGCACACCCTCAAAGCGCTCTATAATCAAAACATTCTTCGTGCAGTACTCCCGGTAAACTTCTGGGATCCGAAGCACTGACTTTTGTCGCGCGGTTAGCTTCCGTTGCATCTGCTCGATAGTTTTGCGCTCTCTGTCGAGATCTATCTCAGCACGAAGTCCGAGCATTAGTTCTCGACACTCCTTGACTGCTTTTTTTGATGCTGCCGTCATAGCTAACGGGGTAAAAGCCTCGAGAAGATTTTCTAATGCTGACAACGACTCTTCGAGGCGTTTGCGAGAGTGTGGTTTAATAATCTTTAGTACCCAAACTCTCCCGTGAAGGTCGGTAATTTCGTGAACCTGACCAAGCGAGGCTACACCTATCGGGACCTTTTTAAGAGTAAACTCAGACCGCCAAAGAGGGATTTCCCGGTCCAAAAGGCTCTCGATGACCACTGAATCAATCGCCGGCCAATCCCCATATAGCCTTGTCAACTCCAGGCTTTCGGCAAAGCGGTGCATACCGGGAGTTAAGCGACTCATTGCTACCTGAGCCGCTTTTCCGTAAACCGGCCCAAGGGCGTCAAAAACGTTAAGTAGTGAATCTCCCAGAGCATTTTTAATCTCTTTCACTCGGCCTTCCTCACCTTTCGAGGAACCAGCACGAAGCAATTTTAGCGGCAAAGTGATGGGCCCGTGGCGAAACCATGCCTTGCTTATAGACATAAACTCGGTACGAACAGACTTAATCTTAGACATCCAAAATCCCCTGATATTCAAATTAAGGCGATTAAGTCTTGAATTATAGACCGTTAACCTTATCATAACTCATAAGTGAACAATTCAAGGACACTCATATATGGAAAACAGAGAAGACATCGTACAGAACTGGTTGCCAAGGTATACTGGCACAAGCCCAGAAGAGTTTGGTGACCAGATTCTATTGACCAACTTCTCTTACTACGTCGACTGGTTCGCTCAAAAGTTTAAGTGTAAAATCCGAGGTCATGATCGGGTGATGCAAACCGCGACTAATAAAGATGGTTTAACCATTATAAACTTTGGTATCGGATCTGCCAATGCCGCGACTATAATGGACCTATTAACAGCAGTTTCTCCCAAAGGAGTTTTATTCCTAGGCAAATGTGGCGGCTTACGCCGCTCGACTGATATTGGGCACTTTATACTTCCTATTGCCGCGATCCGCGGGGAAGGTACTTCTGATGACTACCTACCGCGACAAGTTCCAGCATTACCATCATTCAAATTACATAAATTTGTCTCAGATCATATCCTCGCAGCCAATATGGAATACCGTACTGGGGTGATATACACTACAAACCGAAGAGTTTGGGAGCATGATGATGAGTTCAAGCAAAAACTACGGAACCAGCGGGTGATCGCTACCGATATGGAAACCGCGACCATCTTCGCAGTCGGTCATCACAACGAAATATCTCGGGGGGCTTTGCTTTTAGTTTCTGACATGCCCATGACGCCCGATGGGGTCAAGACCGAAACCAGCGACAAGAAAGTTACAGAAAACTTTGTCGACCTACATATTGAAATTGGAATCAAAGCGATGACCGAGATTTCGGTCAAAGGTGAAAAAATAAAACACTTTCGTTATTAAAATATTACCGATCGTGTTTGGGTTTTCAGGCACCGCAGGAGAAAATGCGACGAAGACAGTACAAAAATAGTACGGCTAGGAGTATTTTCGACGAGAACGCAGCATGAAATTCCAAACACGATCTGTACGTGAAAGGAAGATCGTTTGGCTGGTCATAGTAAATGGAAAAATATTCAGCACCGTAAAGGCGCCCAGGATGCAAAGCGCGGTAAGGTTTTCACTAAGATCGCTAAAGAGCTAACAGTGGCAGCAAAAGCTGGCGGCGGTGACCCTGATGCTAATGCCAAGCTCAGAATGATTTTAGCCAAAGCAAAAGCAGCAAATATGCCCAAAGACAATATTGATCGAGCTATAAAAAAAGGGACCGGCGAGGGTGGCGGAGACGACTATACAGAAA
>JANQHA010000274.1 GCA_028282865.1 Oligoflexales bacterium | reverse complement strand
CACAACAATCGCATCTGGGCGTTGGCCATCCTGAGCCAGCTGACGCACTTCATCTTGCTGAGGTGACTGCTGAAACTGCTCTAGTCCGTGAAGAATTTTTTCTAACTGTTGCTTATTAGTCATAGGCTCCTCTGCAATAAACAAAAAGTATGAAGGATAGGGGATTGTACCTGTGATATAGCCAAATTGACAGAGAGAAGTAAATAGATAAATATATATTAATACATCTATTTAATAGATGTTAATATATATAGCTAATAGCCGATTTAAGAGGTAAATATATACATGTTGCCCGCATAAATTTGGCTTTTAGGCGACATAAAGCTTTGCAGGTATCTGAATTACAGTTATTCAATAAATAGATGCTTATGCAACAATAATTTAATATTTTAGATATATAGGAATTTTCTACTATGCAATGGCTTAACTACCACCATCTTTATTATTTTTACATTATCGCTAGTGAAGAAAGCGTTACCGCGGCTACCAAAAAACTGCGGCTTGCACAATCCACTCTAAGCGCCCAGTTAAAGCAGTTCGAAGACATGATTGGATACAAGTTATTCGAAAGAAGAAATCGCAAACTATTTTTGACAGATGTCGGCAGAAAGGTTTTCGACTACGCACATGAAATTTTTTCTCTAGGCGACGAGCTAAGAGACTCCTTAGGCGATTTTGAAGACTCTCTTCGGGTATCGATCAGAATCGGCGTCATGGACTCCATTCCAAAAAAATTAAGCAGGAAACTTGTCGACATAGCGTCAAAAGAACACGGCGCGAGGGTAACAATAACCGAAGAATCTTTATCCTCACTGACCACTCGATTGGAAAAGCACGAGATAGACTTAGTTCTGGCTAATGATAAACCACCAACGGAAGGTAAAAAATCACAATTTCACGCAAAACTAGTTGGCGAGCTGAAAGTTGTTTTCGTAGCTCCACCAGATAAAATGGATTTGAAAAAAAACCTACCGAGATCACTGGACAATCAACCTGTAATCATGCCCGGAACACACAGTCCTCTTAAAAACGAAGTCCTAGAGCATTTCAAGATAAAGCACATACAGCCGATAATTGTTGCCGAAGCCGATGATGTCGAACTACAAAAAATGCTAGTTTTGGACGGTCACGGATTCAGCGCTCTACCTATCATGGCAGTAGATGAGGAATTGCGATCAGGACGACTGGTAAGACTAAGCGATACTCCTATATGCCACGAAAACTTGTGGCTGATATCAGGACATAGGCTGGTTCATAACCCGATTGCCAAGTCGCTGCTGAGCAACTTCAGGGCGTTGTGAGTATTTGATCCGACAGCGCAAACAGCAACTTATTGGACTCGAAGTAAACTAGGGTGGAGTTTATAATCCGATGGGATTACCCGTAAAGACCAGAAGGGGTATATGGCACGCCGGGCCAGCTAAAGGTATTTTGCTTAAGTTATAGAAGTTTAGGTTTAACATTGCATATTAAAGTATAGACTTAGCCTTAGTCTAACAAGAAAGAATGGCCATACCAATGTCATTGCCAGCGCGAAGCGCGTCGGCAATCTTTCACATAAAATACAGATCTAGATAATGGCCATTAACGAGTAGATGTCTGTATACACAACTTTCAGTTACTTTCGTGTCAACTAAATCGATACAACTTCAGAGTGCTACGGTCTAACAGTGAAGATTCCGCAGCCTTTCCTTTAGCGGAAATGCAAGCATCTTATTGCAGCTGAGTCGCCATACTACTGAGCAGCGAAACAATTTGTGCCCTGGAACCCACCCGGGTAGGTAAATTTAAATAGTGGATGGTCTACACTATAAGTCCATCCACCCCGCTTCTCTTTAACTTTCCCCACCATGAAGTCGTAGAAGAAATCGACGAGTAGATTTCCACTTGGTTTGAGGGTATGCCGAACTCCATCTAGCTCAATCTTTAGACCTTGCTCCATATCAAAGTCTTTAAATGGGATTCGAGCAACGCGGAGAAAATCGTCAATATGCCCATAGGCGATATTTGTGACTGGAGAAGTTTTAGTACCGACAACCACACCTTTCAACTCAAAAGTTGGTTGCTGGTTTTGTGAGGGAGATTCCATGAGCAAAAGTGATCCCAGGTAGTCTCCAAGACGTCCATTAAAACCCCGGATGGCTCCGTCAAGAAGCTCGACCGTAGCCGATAACTCTCTTTCAGTCGTAGTCTTGGTGACAAAGTCCTTGCGAAAGTCGATGTCTGAATTCATGATAACTTTCATTAAACTACCGGAGTCCTGGAATTTCGTCGGGTGGTAGAGATAGTAACTTGCCGATAAATTCAAGCCATAGGCATCTTCCGGGTGGGTAGCGTTGATATCTTCGGTGAACCTCGAGTAATCACAGCGTTCTGTTTTCCCAATTTCCAGGTGAAATTCTTCATTATTTGCAGCGCTTTGCAGTATTTCCAGGAACTGCTGATCTTCGAAAAAATCTGTGCGCCAATCCCAGGGTACATCGGTTCTTTCGACTATCACGGGCTGGGCAGCCTGGTGGCTTCCGTTTTCTTCTTGGCT
>JANQHA010000203.1 GCA_028282865.1 Oligoflexales bacterium | reverse complement strand
GTGCCTGTTGCACAATTATTGGTGCGGTTATTATTGGTTATCGGGATACAAAATCTCCAGCGCGCCGGTTTGATTAGTATATTATTGCTAGAAAGTACTGTGGGCTTTGAAGTTGTCATTTTGGACATTAGTGGAATAACCACATCTTCTCTCGATTTTATACCTGTTAGGGTTCACCTAAAGTCATTGGATCAGTAAAAGTAAAATTATCTTTATTTTCAAGGTTTTGCAAAGGTGTGTGGCTTGGCCTCCGATACTCCCAGGAGAAAAAGAAGAGGTGAGAAATGAGAAGAATTCAAGGAATTTTGTTGTTTGTATTTGTTTGTGTTCAGTTAGACGTGAGAGCGCTAGGTTCTGAGCACAAGCTAAACATCTGTGGTGACGGCGCCGAGTGGCCTCCCTACATTTATTGGGAGCGTAGTAAAAATGGTGCTAAGACCGGTAAGATATCGGGCTATACTGTTGACTTGTTGAAAGAAATTTTCTCAAAGAAAGGAATTGAAATTACATTTCACTTGCCCCCATGGAGCCGCTGCCTTGCAGAGGTAGAACGCGGTGGCAGGTATCATATCGCGGTTGACTCCTCGTTCTCTCATGAGAGGGACAAAAAGTTTCTCCTTACGAAGCATTATTATGAAATTACTCCAAAGCTATTTTATTCTAGCAAGCATTATCCATCCGGGTTTCCAGACTTCAGTAACAGCGAAGAGCTGCTTAAAATTGGTAATATCTGCGGTCTTCAAGGGTATAACTATGTTGGTTTTCTTAAGGGACTTGAGAATAGCCGCCTCGATATGGGTGCGAAAGACTTTAACGCGGTAACAGCAAAGACAAAGGCGGGGTTTTGCCAGGCATTCCTAGCAAGAAGTGAAGTTATCAAGGGCTTCAAGAAAATTGGCAGCGACTTTTCTATTGGCAAGGCTTTTTTGTCTAAACGCCTTCCTAATTCTCGTAGAGAGAAATTTTATATGCTGATTTCTCGAAAAATCTCGGAAGCGGATAGCCTGAAGAATACTATCGACGCAGGAATTAAGACATGTCGCAGCAATGGCTGTATGAAAAATCTAGAGAAAAAATATTTTAATTAGAGGGAGCTATCGTGTCTAAAAAAATTATTAAGATAAAACTTATAGCATTAGCCTTTGTCTTCACTCAGTACTCTTATGCTGACTCTTTGACTTTGGACGGCAGGTTTGACTACATTGGATCCTATTTTGACAAGGAATCAGATCGCAGCAGCTACTCTGGTTTTCAGATGACAGATATGAGAGTTGATTTAAAGGGAGCTTACAAAGAAAGATATTCGTATAGATTGAGATATAACTTTCGGAAGAGTCCAGATAATGACTCGTACGATAATACGCCTAAAGGATTAGAGTACGCCTATGTGATGACAAGGCTGTATGATGGCTTAAGCCTGGCGATTGGAAAAGTCGCCGTTCTAATAGGTGGAACAGAGTATGACTATTTATCTTCACATATATATCAATACTCTTTGGTTGGTGATGGCTTTCCTGTTTTTGAAACTGGTGCTACTGTTAGCTACGATTTTCTTGGTCAATCTATACAACTTCAGGTGATAAACTCGGACAAGACGGTTGATGAAGAGGGGAATCGAGCTCAGAAGTCTCAGGCAGTTGGAGCTGTTTGGTATGGGTCTTTTTTGAATGGGTCTATAAAACCGATTTTTGGCTACAGCGAGTTTGCCTTAGCTGGTGACAATAGCGACAAACACCTTGCTATGGGTATTAAGCTTACCGCGGTTAACTCAGTCCTAGATATCGATCGACTGCAAACTACGAAGGTTAGGTCCAATAACGATACTAGGAATGTTTCTAGTATTCTTCAGATTAAGTCTCTAATTGGTAAGTTCGAACCATTAGCAAAAGTATTCCTTGACCAGAGCTATCTCGATGATGAATTGCAGTTTAAGGCCGTTGGGTTTGATGCCGCGCTTCAATATTACCCAGACACTAAAGATAATATTCGCTATCATATCGTCTACTCGTCCTATAATAAAAAGCCCGAAAGCCAAGGCTCCGTGGATACTAATGACTATCAGGTACTAGTTGGAACATATTTTAATATCCCAGTGATGTGAGGTCTTGTTGAGAACTAATTTTCTAAATAAGGATACTCTCGGGTATAAACTAGTCGTGCGGGTGTTGCTGGTGAGCACTTTGGTGACTACAGGCCTAACCATATTAAACTTTTCATTTGATTACCATAGAGAGTTGCAGTCCATGGAGGACTCCTTCTCAGAGATAGAGACCAGCAGTATAAAGCCCATAACGCAAGCAATGTGGAATTTTGATAAATCGCAGGTTCAAGTTCACCTGAGTGGTCTGGCTAATATTCAGCATATAGTCGGCGTCGAGATAACTGACAGCTATGGTGAAGTTTTTGCAAAAATAGATGGAGATAGACGCAAGGGCTTCCTGGAAGATAGGACCTTCAATCTAATGAACCCTTCCGGGAAAGAAAACCTCGGGAGTCTTAAAATTACTTCCAGCAAAGAAAAGATTTATATCGATCTGATGCGTCGGTTTGTTATTTTTTTTGTGTCACAAGGCCTTAAAACACTAGCGATATCATTTTTTATGCTTTTAATTTTTTATAGGGTTATCGGTAGTAAGATTGTTTCTGTATCTAAATCCTTAGAGCATATAGATCTTCATAATCCCAAGGAGATTGATCCTTCGATTTGGCAGGACGAGCCTAAAGGTGAGGTGGCTAGACTTGGAACCTCTATCAATTACCTTATTAAAAAGACTCAATTACTTTATCAATCCCAAAAAGAGCAGTTAGAGGAGTCAAATAAACGATTGACCGAGACTCAGAAGATATCCAAGCTGGGTCATTGGGAGTATCGTTTAGAAGATCGTGTCATTACATGGTCGTCACAAATCTATGAAATTTTCAATCTAGATCAATCACAGTTGCAAGGTACAGACCCTAAGTCGCAGTTTCCCAATCTTCACGCCGATGACAAGACTGTATGGTACGATGGAATTAAAAGCCTGCTAGAAGGTGGTGATCCATTTTATTCAAAGCTTAGGGTGCTAAGTGATGATGGCTCGATCAAGTATGTTGAATCGACCGCGCAGGCAACTATAAATGAATGGAATGAAGTGATCGAGGTTAATGGCACTATCCATGATATCACCGATAAGGTCGAAGGTAAAATTATTGAGGACTCTGTTTCAAAGATTAGGGACTACTTTCTTGCTTATGGTGATGACCCCGTTGTGTTGTTTGACAAGATATTGGACCTTTTTACCTTAGTGACTGCTAGCGAGCATGCATTTATGGGTTGTGTTAAGCTATCTAGCAGCCAACGCTCCTACCTGGATGTGTACGCGCTGACTAACTCTTCTTGGGGCGAAAATATCAGATTTCTTTCTAATGATGTTGGTGCAGATAATATGTCGCTTTCTGCTTTCGATCTTCTATTTGAATGGCTGCTAGATAATGAGACTACGATGCTAAGCGGTGACCCTATGGAAGATCCAAGGGCTTGCGGTGCAGCCGAATGCAAAGTTCATGTGAGTTCTTTGATGATGATACCGGTGCTATTTGATGGTAAGTCGATCGCGGTATTCGGCTTTGCAAATCGCACCCCCGGTTTTGACGAAGAGGTTGTAAATAGAGTGATGCCACTTTTACGAGCAACTTCTGATGTTATTAAAGCTGTAAGCGTAACTAAGGAACTCAAAGCAGCTAAGGTAAGAGCGGAAATAGCAGCCAAGGCAAAATCTGAATTT
>JANQHA010000133.1 GCA_028282865.1 Oligoflexales bacterium | reverse complement strand
CCGATAGCATAAATATTAGATTGTCCAACTAGCTTAGGTAGCTCTGATAACTCCGCGTTAGCATACACTCGAACATCGTGCTGGAATAGCTTCATGGGGTGGGAGCTAAGGTAGATTCCTAGAACTTTTTTCTCGAGTTTAAGCCACTGGTTTGCTTTCTCCAGAGTGACGGTTGATCCAGGTTTTACCGGGCGGTTGCTGATGTCGGCGAATTGATCCATGCTATCATCGTCGTCATCTTCTTGATCCTGGAATAGCATCTGCTGCCCTTGGGCCTCGGCTTGATGATGATTCTGGCTATATTTGACCAGCTCTCCTACAATATTCATCATGTCGCATCGCTGAAAACCAAACTCATCCAATGCTCCGGCTTGGATGAGTAGTTCTAGCGTTTTTTTTCCGACTTTGTGTAAGTTGACTCGCTTTGCTAGGTCGGTAAAATTTAGATATTGACCGTTTAGCTCACGTTCATCGACCAGAGCCTCTATCGACCCACCACCGATACCCTTTATTGCAGCTAGGCCAAATCGAATTTGATTTGACTTAGGGACTGAAAAGTTTAGCTCGCTGTGGTTCAAACTTGGTGGCAGCAGTTTTACCTTAAAGGTGACGCAGTCTTTCGCATACCGGATTATTTTGTCGGTGTTATCCATATCACAGGTCATAGATGCTGCTAAGAACTGAGCGGTATAATGGGTTTTTAAATAAGCGGTCTGGTAACTGATTAGCCCATATGCGGCAGAGTGGCTTTTATTAAAGCCGTACTCAGCAAACTTTGCCATCAAATCAAATATGGTCGTGGCGGTCTTCTCTTCAATATCGTTTGCTTTGCAGCCCGACACAAAACGAGATTTCTGCTTCGCCATTTCCTCGGGTTTCTTCTTCCCCATTGCTCTACGAAGCAAGTCCGCTTCACCGAGGCTGTAATTTGCCAAAACAGCTGCAATTTTTTGTACTTGTTCTTGGTAAAGGATAGTCCCGTAGGTATCCTTTAGCACTGGTTCAAGCTGGGGCAATGGATAGTCTATTTCTTGGCGACCGTGCTTGCGCTCTACGAAGTCGTCAACCATTCCGGACCCAAGTGGCCCCGGTCTAAATAATGCGACCAATGCGATGACGTCTTCGAATGTACTTGGTTTGAGTTTTAAAAGTAGTTGCTGCATACCGGTACTTTCAAGTTGAAAGACTCCGATAGACTGGGCTGAAGAAATAAGCTTGTAAACTTTGCTATCATTGAGGTCTATGGTCTCGATATTTAGATCTTGCCCAGTTGTGGATTTGATGAGTTCGATAGTTTTTTTGATGACGGTCAGGGTCTTTAGTCCTAAAAAGTCAAACTTAACTAGTCCAACCTTCTCAGCATTCTTCATTTCAAACTGAGTGATAAGGCTGCCGTCATCGGATCGGTAGACTGGGACATAGTTTTCCATAGCACCGTCTGAAATGACTAAGCCTGCAGCGTGAACCGAAGTGTGACGACTCAGTCCCTCTAATTGTAGGGCTAGGTCAAGTAAATCCTTTATTAACGGGTCTTTCTCGGCTTGCTCATTGAGTTGAGGCTCTTGCTCAAGTGCCGTTGCGAGTTTGATGCCTAGTTCATTAGGAATTAGCTTTGCTATCCGGTCGACCTTGCCATAACCTATATCAAGGGCTCTGCCAACATCACGAACCACTGCTTTTGCAAGCATTTTTCCAAAGGTCGTGATCTGAGCAACATTCTCTTTGCCGTAGCGTTCGGTCACGTATCGAATGACTTCATCACGCCTTTCTTGGCAAAAATCGATGTCAAAATCTGGCATTGAGACTCGTTCAGGATTTAAGAATCGTTCAAAGATTAGGTTGTATGGCAGTGGGTCGAGGTCAGTGATCTTTAGAGCATAAGCGACTAGAGAGCCCGCTCCGGAACCGCGGCCTGGACCGACGGGGATATCTTGCTCTTTTGCCCAGTTAATGAAGTCCTGGACTATTAAGAAGTAATCTGGAAAACCCATTTTTACGATAACTGACAGCTCATAATCTAACCTCTCCCAGTAGATTTTTTGCTGCTCTTCCCCAAATTCTGGACCATAAAGTTCCTTAAGGCTTGCAAGGCGATTGTCCAGTCCTTCTTTTGCGAGTATTCTTAGCGACTGTTCGGTGGTCGCGCCTTTTTCTAAAGTTATCTTCGGCAGATAATACTCACCAAATTTGAAGTCTAAAAAACACCTACTAGCAATGTCGCCAGCATTTTTAATGGCTTCCGGCCAGGGTTTGTAGAAAGATTGAATCTCTTCTGGAGTGAACAGGTGTGCCCGAGAATTTTTGCGTCGGTTTCGAAGGTCTTTTAGTTTTAAGTCATTTTTTATTCCTAGGACTACTAAGTGAGCCTCTTTATCAGATTCGTCTAAGTAGTGAGCATTTGCAGAGGCTACGAGAGGTAACGATAGATGGTTAGCTACGTCAGCCATGTCACCGAGGTGCTGCTCATCAGAAGGCAGGTTGTTACTGCATAGCTCAACAAAAAAAGAATCAGGACTGATATGTTCTATGACTTCTGTGACAAAAGCTTTGATCGCATTGAGGGTTGCTGCTAGTTTTGGATGGTCAAATTGGAACTCGCCTTTCCCATTCTGTGATCTGAGCAATTTAACAAGTAAGCTGAGTTCTCCAGAATGGTAGCAGGAAATATGAAATTGCTCTTTAGATAAAGCCAATAGCTTTTGGTACGGCACGATTGCTACATTGTCGCTTAGGTCGCTTAAGTGGCCGGCGCTCACTAACTTTACCAAGTTTTTATATCCTTGGTTTGATTGAGCAAGATGAACTGAATGGACGCATAACGGGGCATTGACTGAGTCGGGTAATGATTCAAAAAGCTTTTTGCTATGAGGGCTAAGCTCGCAATAAAGCTCCGCTCCAATAATAGGATTGATACCTGCGCTCTTTGCAGCAGTATAAAACTCAATAGCCCCGAAAAGGTTGCTGTGATCGGTTATCGCTACCGAGGTCTGGCCAAATTCTTTAACTTTATCAATAAGTT
>JANQHA010000068.1 GCA_028282865.1 Oligoflexales bacterium | reverse complement strand
TAAGCGCTGATCTATAAAGTTTAAAGCTTTAGTTTCCTCGTGCTCTTTCTGAAGAATTTCTCCAATAAGCTGTCGTTTCTCTTCTGGTAGCGGGTCAAGGATCTTAACAAGCTCTCTAGCTAAGCTTTCAGTAGACTTTCTTCGACCAGCATAAATGATACAAGGAGTTAAACCGATCTCAATGAGTTTAGCTAGCCTTGGAGCGAGGTGTTTGTGAGGTAACGGCATCAGCTGATGACCTCGCACCTTATCTTTTTTCTTTAAAACTTTCTCAGGGATTTCAGATGCAAGTAGCCACTGGTCTTTAAAATAAACTAAGTCTGTCAATGGAACTGGTCGGTGTTTAGTCTGAATAAACTTGCAGGGGTTGTCATGAATTTTCTCAAGCCATTTTACAAACTCGGGGCCATTTTCAACAGAAGCCGACAGTAATAATAATTGACTAGTTGCCGGTGTCAGAATAATTGCCTCTTCCCAGGCACTACCACGACTACCATCGGCCATGAAGTGATACTCGTCAAAGATAACGAGGTTTCGATTTAGATCCGGATCGACCCCTAATAGCGAGTTTCGGTAGGTTTCAAGAGTTGTAACAATAATTGGTGCGGTGAGGTTTTCTTTTAAATCTCCGGTGGCAATCCCGACATTATCTCGGCCGAAGGTTTCTCTGAATTCTCGAAGTTTATCATTAGATAAGCTCTTTACCGGGGTGGTGTAAGCCGCCCTGAAGTTGCTAGTGCCAATTTTTGCTGCGAAGAAACTTTCTACCACTCGGGTTTTGCCAGCGGTAGTAGGAGCGTCTACCACGACATTAGTACCCTCAATGAGTGCGTCATAGGCTTGTTTTTGCCACTGGTCTAGTTGCTTGAGTGATGCCAAAGAGCCTGTGGTAGTCATTTCTGGCTTTTCAATATGGGTGGCTTGCTCTAGCCAGTCTGCAATTTGCTGTTGGGTGTTGTCTAAAGCACCGGCAAGCTGCGCGCGCATACTTTTACTTAGGTTAATATCATCTTCAGTATTTACTTGCTGCTTAGAAGACTTACGGGACCTCTTGAAGGTCCCGCGTTTTTTCTTACTATGCGGTTTTGATTGCCGCTTTCTGTTTTTTTTACTCAAATTATTTATTTATTTCCTACAATGAGAAGATCATCTCACGATATCGAGGTAGCGACCAAAACTCATCGTCAACACCAAGCTCAATTTGGTTGGCGAGTTGACAAATTTGATCTAGCGACTCGACGCCTTCGTGGGCAAGAGTCTGTCCAAGTTTTACCTGATCATCTTGGGTATTGCACTTTTCGATGAGCAGTGAGAGTTTTTCTTTCTTAGTGATTAATTCATCAGTTGCTTTGCTTAGGTTTGCAATTTCCTTTTTTTGTGCTGAACTGTTATTACCTAGGATCTCTTTGACGCTATCGGCAGTTTCGCTGAGCTGCTGTAACTGAGCGTATGCCGCTGGTAGTACGTGATGTTGAACCATCTCTAACGATGTTTCCAGTTCAATCATACGAATTTTATTGTAGCGCTCAATCAGAACGTTGTAACGGGAATCGAGTTCGTCATTACTATCGTATATACCTAGGTCAACCATTAGCTTCTTAGTTCGGTCAGTCCTAATAGCTTCAAGTGCGCTAGGGGTATCTTTGGCTTCTTTCAAGCCACGCTTTAGCGCCTGTTGATGCCACTTCTCAGAGTAGCCGTCTCCCTCAAAACACACTTGCTTGACGCTTTCATAAGTTTCTTTTATGACCTCAAGAATTTGATCTTTACTAGGACTGCCGCCGGAGGATTTTTCTTCTAGTTTTTGGTTCATCTGCTTCAGGGAGTCTGCGACCGCAGAGTTTAAAAACGTCGTTGGGTAGCTGATACTTTGCGAAGAACCTAGAGCTCGAAATTCAAATTTATTTCCAGTAAAAGCAAATGGCGAGGTCCGGTTTCTATCGGTGTTATCTTTGGCGATTACAGGTACTCGTGCGAGATCTAAGTTTATTTCAGTTTCCGCACCTTCAAATGCTTCCGTCTTTCCAAGCTGGTTTAAAACCCTGCTTAAAGTGTCGCCAAGAAATACACTCATAATCGCGGGAGGGGCTTCGTTGGCGCCTAGGCGGAAGTCGTTTCCAGCGGATGCGACCGATGCACGCAAAATATCACCCCAATCATAAACTGCTTTAATTGCCGCAGTTAAAAAGTACAGGAATCTAACGTTATCCCGGGGGTTGTCTCCTGGGTCTAACAGGTTGTTACCATCCTGATCTGCAAGTGACCAGTTAAGGTGCTTTCCCGAGCCATTCATATCTGTGTAGGGCTTTTCGTGAAATAGAGCGACTAAGTCGTGGCGTTTTGCTACTGTTTTCACCACTTCCATAACTAACTGATTGTGATCGGCGGCTATATTCGCGAATTCAAAGATCGGAGCTGCTTCATACTGCGAGGGAGCGACCTCGTTATGCCTGGTTTTACAGGGGACACCTAACTTAAAAAGCTCGTGTTCAGCTTCCATCATGAAGTTCACGACTCGAGATTTAACTGAGCCAAAATAGTGATCGTCAAGCTGCTGGCCTTTTGGCGGCACTCGTCCCATTAAGGTTCTACCAGTCAAGACTAAGTCAGGCCTGATCTCGTATAGCGCCCGGTCTACGACAAAATATTCCTGCTCAGGGCCGCAGGTCGCCACGACGTGCTTAGCATCTTTTGACCCTAAGAGTTTTAAGGCTTCAGTTGCTATATCGCTTATAGCGGTTATTGACCTTAAAAGGGGAGTCTTTTTGTCCAGGGATTCGCCGCTGTATGAAATAAATATAGAGGGAATGCACAAAGTTAGGCCATTGTCGGTTTCCATTAGAAACATGGGCGATGTAGCGTCCCATGCAGTATAGCCGCGGGCCTCGAAGGTGCTCCTTCGTCCTCCGGAAGGGAAGCTAGACGCGTCTGGTTCCTGCTGCATGAGCAATTTTCCGTTAAAAGATTCAATT
>JANQHA010000067.1 GCA_028282865.1 Oligoflexales bacterium | reverse complement strand
TTTGCGCGGTAATTTACTTCTGTAGGTAGATAGCGATGGCCTCTGCCGTGCCTAGGCAGAAAGAAAATCGTTTTGTCATCGAGCTTAGCTTCGATCACTGCATCTGAGGGGTTACCAAAGGGTGTGTCGACGATATGCTCTTTAACGATGTCAATCCCTTCTATCTGATAAACTCCTGAACCGCCAATAACACCTAACTGCGTTTCTTTTTCGGTATTCATTTAATTACCCTTTATTGAACTTGTTTACGAGATCCTCAAGAGTGTATTGAGGCTTTGAAGGTCGGCTTTTTTGCCGAGATTTGTTTTTATGATTTTTACGGTTATTACTTGTTCGTTTTTCATTTCTGCCATTATTTGATCTGCTCGCACCATTTTGAGACCGAGGCTTGGTTTTAGATTGCGGTTGTTGCTTTGACTTACAACTTAAGCTAATACGTTTTCTTTGAGTATCGACTTCTATAACCCTAACCGAGACAATATCCCCGACAGATACGACAGTGCTCGGGTCTTTGACAAAATTATCTGAGAGTTCACTGATATGGACTAGCCCGTCTTGGTGCACACCTATGTCGACAAACGCGCCAAAGTTAGTGACATTGGTTACACTGCCCTGTAGCTGCATGTCGACTTTTAGATCGTCGATTTCCGTAATGTCATCTGAAAACTGTATCAGCTTGTTGTCTTCGCGCGGATCTCGACCTGGCTTTATGAGTTCCTGAGCAATATCAAGAAGAGTTGGCATTCCGACCTCTTCGGTGACATAGTTCTCGAGAGGAATCGTATCTATAAAACTCTGGTTTCTAAGAATGTCGGTCAATGGAGTAGAGAAGTCTTCAGAAATCTTTTTTATCAAGCCGTAGGATTCTGGATGAACCGCCGAGGAGTCGAGAGGGTTTTCACCGTCGGTCACACGTAAAAATCCTGCTGCCAGCGTGTAAGCTTTTGCTCCCAACCCACTTATGTTTTGAAGCTGTTCTCTGGAACGGAATTTTCCATTTTGATCGCGAAAGGCCACAATATTTTTTGCAAGGCTTGGACCGACTCCTGAAACATAGCTAAGTAAACTTCTAGAAGCCGTGTTTACGTCGACTCCTACTCTGTTGACACAACTTTCGACGACTTCTTCTAGGCTTTTTTTCAGTTTGGTTACATTTATGTCGTGTTGGTATTGACCGACACCTATCGATCTAGGATCGATTTTAACTAACTCTGCTAAAGGGTCTTGCAAGCGTCGGGCGATACTAATAGCGCTGCGGATGGTTGGGTCTAGGTCTGGGAACTCTTCTCGAGCTATTTCATCTGTAGAATAGACAGATGCTCCGGCCTCATTAACAAATAACTTTTTTAGGTCAGTCAGTTTGTTTTCTTTTATAACCTCGATGACTAGTTTGTTGATTTCTCTGCCGCCAGTACCATTTCCAATCGCGATGTAATTGACTTTATGCTCTTGGATAGCAGCGAGTATATCTGATTTTGCTTGAAGGGTTTTTGGTGAATCCGGTTTGTCGAAAATGGGGTAAATCACTTGGTGACCGAGGACTTTGCCGGTGTGGTCTATAGTAGCCAGCTTGGAGCCTGTTCTTAGGCCTGGATCAATTCCAAGAACTACTGTGTTAGGCGTAGGTGGTAATAGCAGCAGCTTCTCTAAGTTTTGAGAAAATACCCTGATAGCTTCTTTTTCTGCCCGAGCCTTTAGTTCAATACGCAACTCAGTTTCAATCGATGGTGATAGCAATCTGCGGTAGCAATCTTCAACGACTTGGTAGAGCCAATTTGTCATAGGCTCGGTTGGTGATTTACCTTCTGTGATCATCCCTAGAATTTGTTTGGTGATGGGCTCTGAGGCGATCTCGATGGTCACTTTAAG
>JANQHA010000041.1 GCA_028282865.1 Oligoflexales bacterium | reverse complement strand
GAAAGTTTCCCGGCTCTATAGTTAATAATCATCCAGCCGCACGATTTTGTGGCTATGGGCCTCTGGCTGACGAGTTGTTAAAAAATTCGCCTTTACATGACTATTACGCAGTGGGCTCGGTGCTTAGTCGTTTTACTGACTTCAATGGTAGGGTTTTGCGCCTAGGAGCTGATATTGATACTACCACTCTAACACACTTCGCTGAGAACCTAGCTGATGTTGCACCAAAACGTCGGGTTAGGCGCAAGTATCATGTCAAGGGCGAAGGAGAGCAGTGGATTGAGTGCATTGATGACTGCCACGGAATCCAGGATTGGGCCCAAGGAGATTATTTTAGCCAGATCATGATGGATTATCTAGAAAGTGATCGAGCCAATATAGGAAGGGTGGGGGATTGTGAGGCGGAGCTATTTGATGCGAAAGACTTTGTTCCTTTTGCCGTAAAATGGCTGGAAAGCAACCTGACAAGGGGCTAACGCCGGACCCTAGTCGATCTCTTTAGGCTGTGGTAGCATATCTAAGTGGTTCTGAATAACTTTAATAAGTCGTCTTTGGAGTTCTAAATATGAAAACAATGTCTTGTGATATCTGTGACAAAGAGTTTTCAGCTGAAACTTTTAGTAGTTGGTTCAAGCAAATGCAAGGGCACTATATGAGTGACCATGCAGACTTTATGGAACAAGCAAAAAATAAATCGCAGGAAGAAGGGGTCAAATGGGTGAGCGATATGAGAAACAAGTTTGAATCTCTCTAAACGCTAGCATATTTCGATTGTTGAAAGGGCTTAGGTTTAATTATTAACCCTAGGCTTCAGCCTATTTAATTAAATCACGAAAGATATTAAAGTTAGGCTTGAGTATACCAAAGGTTCCTAACGACCCAGCGATAAGCGAAGCGATTAAGATTGCGAACTTTGCTTCGTTGTTAAGTGCAGGATCTTTGAACGCCAACGAACTTACAAACAAAGACATTGTGAACCCTATCCCCGCTAGAAAACCAATGGCAATAATTTGTGACCACTTAATCTGTTCAGGTAGTTTAGCTATTTTAAGGCGCTCAGCGATAAACGCTGCACCTGCTATTCCTACCGGCTTACCAACCACTAAGCCCATAATAATTCCTAGCGAAATAGTTCCAAATTCAATGGTACCTAGTGATACCCCGGAATTACAGAATGCAAAAATGGGTATGACTAGTAGGCCTACCCACTTTAATAAAGATTTCTCCAAGAAAATAGCCGGACTGTCTAGTGGTGATGTGGCCTTATTAAATATATCTGAAATGAGCTTGGCGGTATTGCTTCTTCTAGGGGCTAATGGAATGGTGGTAGCTAGTAAAACCCCGGCTATAGTGGCGTGAACTCCTGACTTTAGCATGAAATACCATAACGGAATTCCAATGAGCATATACACTGAGGTTCTCATCACTCCTAGAAGGTTTGCTGTCCAACAAACTCCGAAAAATAATAGCGCATAGATGAGAGATGAGATATCAATCTGCGAAGTATAAAATAGTGCAATGACCAAGATAGCACCAAGATCGTCGACTATAGCAATGGCAGCGAGCATTACTTTTAAGGTCATTGGCACTCTTGAGCCTAAAACGGCTAAAATTCCCAGTGCAAATGCAATATCAGTCGCCATGGGGATTCCCCAGCCACGAGCGGTCTCTCCGCTGGGGTTTAGTGCAAAATATATTAAGGCTGGTACGGCCATTCCACCTATAGCACCAAAAATCGGTAGCATAGCTTTTCTCAGGTTTGATAGCTCGCCGACCATGATCTCTCGTTTGAGCTCTAAGCCAATGAACAGAAAGAAAATCGCCATCAAACCGTCATTGACTAAGAGTAATATAGATTTATTTATAATCTCCCAAGGGCCTAGGGAGAATTGAATTTTGGTATTTAAAAGGTCTAAGTAGTAGGAAGCAAAGATGGAGTTTGATATCACAAACCCGGCGACTGAAGACACGAGAAGAAGGATTGGTGCGATTAAACTCGCGCTTTCATTTTGCTGGGCCATATCATATTCCTTTACCTAATACTAAAGAGTGATGGCCCACCAAGCAACAAGTTATTTCTAAACTGTTTATGATGCTTGGTGGGCTGGATTTTACCACCTCAGGACAGCCATATAGGGTGCGACGTTTTCGAGTTGTGAGGAATCAAAAAACACCACATCCCCACCGTTTTTAATGACTTCCTCAGAGATATCGTCCATCACGCAGTCGTCTTCGTGAGAGATTTGCTTGTTGTAAGTCCTAACAAGCCCGTTTGTTCTGTTGTATAGGCCCCATACTTGAATAAACGGGTCAATCACTAACCTTTCTATCCGGCCCTGTACTGCTGCCGAAGCTATCTCGTCTAGCGAAGAGGTTATCATGCCTTTGTCGCTGGTATTGATGAGGCGCTTTACAAACTTCTGCGATTTAGTTTTGGTTTGCGCACTCATCGCTTCCTCTACCGCGACCCCCATCTCTTCCAGCGACGCGTACAAGGTCGACTGGTGGAATACGTTGAGCGGGGTCTTGGCTGCAAGCTCGACCTCTAACTTTCGGCGCAGAGCTCTAGGTCCCAAAATTGCTATTCCTCTATGACGCAAATTGAAATCTTTATGGAGCTTCTTTGCGACGTCCCGAATAAATTTGTCAGTGACCTCTTTGTTACGTTTTCTTTGTCCAATAAAACCTCCTTTCTTTTTGTTATCGTTTTCTTCAAGCTTATTTGCATAAGACTTGACCGAAGTTACATGGTCTCCCTCCACCCGAAATACCTTGATTTGCCTAGATGTCAGTGCAAAGGCATAGCAGGCCGGTCGCGACGAAATACAGTGTAGTAGCGGCTTGACATGAAAGCTGTCAGCGACTACCACCAACTCCGGCGGAGCGACCCTTAGGGTGGTGTGGTAGAATGCGCTCGAAGACTTGAAGAACGCAACTCCCTTGGTGCCCGGGCTAAACTTCAATGACTCAAAAGCTCTGGTAATCGGTCTTAAGTGATCATTTAGCTCGTGATCTGTCATCGAAGGCTCGAGAAGTCTTCTTGCTTCCTGAGACAGCCTACTGAATATGAATCGAGCAGTGGTTAAGTCATATTCTGACTCAACAGGCACGAATATAGAGGTGTGTACCCCTGTCACCTGAGAGTTGGTGACCTTCGGTAGGATGCCAGCTTGGTGGTTCTCTTGATTTAGTACTTGCATTGTTAAATCCTCCGTTAAGGTTCAATCATTAATTACATATGACTCTACGGAAGATTGTCTCATTTGTTAAATAGATATATTTATTAATATTCATCTATTTATTAGATTTATTGTCTGTATATATGGCTTATTCATCCATTAAACATAATATATTTAGCATATAGTGATCAAAATTTAGATATTTTATTGCAATTTAAGCCTATTTATTTGTTTACACCTACTGTAAATTGCGAATAAAGATTATTGTCTGTATTATTTTATAGTTATCTAGAGGTGGTCATTGAGCGATTTGTTACCTGCTTTTGGTGAGCTTCTTATTTTTATTGCTGGCCTGGTGTTATTAGTTAAGGGGGCGGACTGGTTTGTTGAGGGTGCAGCTAGCATCGCCCGCCGTTTGGGAGTCTCTAAGTTAGTCGTAGGCTTAACAATAGTAGCTATAGGGACGTCAGCTCCCGAGTTTGCAGTTAGTGGATACGCAGCACTAAACGGCTCTGGTGAGCTAGCTTTAGCAAATGTCGTGGGTTCAAATATTTTTAATCTTGGATTTATTTTAGCTTTTTGTTCAATTCTCACTCCCATGGCGGTCTCTAGGCAAACGGTTTATAGAGATTGCTTCTTTCTAATAGTGGGCACTCTTTTAGTTTCGTTTTTAGTTCTTTACGATGGTGTCGTGTCTCGCTTTGATGGTTCTTTACTAATAGTATCACTCGCTGGATACATCAGTTATCTGCTTTGGCTGTCAAAGAAGTCCATTAAAGAGGCCGCTTCCCAAGAGATAGTAAGGGCAAATGGCCATTGGTCATGGGAGGTTGCGAAGGTTCTATTTGGACTTTCAGGTTTGCTAGTAGGCTGCAATCTAGTGGTCGAAACCGCCAAGTCGTTCGCCCTAAGTATGGGGATGTCAGAGTGGTTTATCGGCATTACTATTATTGCAATGGGAACTTCATTGCCTGAGCTAGTGACCGCGGTCGCGAGTGTTTTGAAAAAAGACTCTGAGCTCGGTATAGGCGGCTTAATAGGATCCGATATATTTAATTTGTTTGGGGTTGTCGGTTTTACCGCTGTTTTGAGCCCAATGTCAGTCGGCAATGAGTCAGCTGTCCCATTCTTCTTTCTTATTTTTGCTACATGTTTAACAGCCTTTTTTCTGAGAACTCATTGGCGGCTTTCTCGTATCGAGGGGATTGTTTTGTTGGGGGTGGCTACCTTTCGTTATGCATATGAAATCTTCTGACCGCCCGTGCTTGAAATTTCTTCCTTAGCCAACTCCAACAGATTCCCGACGCAGCTGCGCTGCTGGGAATGACAGTAGCCGTACTGAGTTCTACAGCGTTACCAAGACCATTTCCAGAACTCAAAGTTCTTTCGAAATTTCTGGATATGGTGACGTAGATTCGAACCCAAGAAGTGTAATATTGGCACTGCAAACCAGAGGTATAAAATAATGGTTAGAATAGCGTAGCCTCTTTGCCAGCCAGAAGGGTAGGGCCCTTCAAAAAGCGGTCTGACCCACTGGGCAAAATCCAAAACATACCAGCAGACGGCTTCGTTAAAGTAGTCATTTCCATAGCAAAAATCTGCAGGCTTTTGGCCGTATATAACTCCGGTTAAACCAATCCAAAGAGATAGCGTTAGAGCTACGAGAACGATAAGCGATTCGATACTACTACTTCTTCGGTGGACATGAGAAGAGAGGAATAATGCTGCTGGAAAACTAGCCATGACGAAAAACCTAGGTCCCCAAAAAACATCACCATGCCATGCCCACCATCTAGAGTAGACTAACAAGATACCAACAACGACCAATATTGAAGACCAGTATAAACTCCGAAAAGCTCTATGTATGTTGGGAAAGCTTGGTTTGATAAAAATAGCGGGATAATGGAATATCAGCCCCTTGCCAAACGAAAAGATTAAACTCAACGAGCCAAGAAAAAATGGGTAGCTAAATTCTGGTAAACCTGAAAATGGCATAAAGGTTTTAAACCCATGATTGCCCTCGTAACCGGTAACAATTGGCCAGCCGTTTTTCAGATACAGCTCGCCCAAATAAGTCATCAGGCATATTATTGGCAGCAAAGCGAAACGCCATTGTCTCCTCAGAAACCCCCAAAGAACTGACGCCAGTCCTATGCCTACTACTGTAGCCCCTTGGTTGCATACACCGAGGGCGAGAACAACCCACGCTAATATTTCTTTATGAAGAACTATGAGGCATAAACCAGAAAATAGAAACATTGCGGTAAATACTTCTGAGTAATACCACTTTAAATGGTGAGAGAAAGGGGCTGCCATTGCAAGAAATATTAGAAATCGACGTGCGGTCCGCCGATTAGAAATCCTCCTGATCGCGTAGAAAAAAAATGGAATTAGCAACGTAAACAGA
>JANQHA010000315.1 GCA_028282865.1 Oligoflexales bacterium | reverse complement strand
GACCTAATTTGTCTCTTAGCTGGTTAACGACTTTAAAAGGGTTAGCCCCGGCTCGGTCTAGCTTATTGATAAATGCTAAGCACGGAACATTGTATCGCTTCATCTGACGATCGACTGTAATGGACTGGCTTTGCACTCCAGATGTTCCACAAAGAACGAGGATAGCTCCATCAAGGACCCTTAACGATCTTTCCACTTCGACGGTAAAGTCAACGTGACCAGGGGTGTCGATGATATTTACAATCTTATCTTCCCACTGAACTTGAGTGGCAGCAGATGTGATCGTAATACCGCGTTCTTTTTCTAGCTCCATGTGGTCCATAGTCGCGCCGTCGCCACCACCACGAACTTCTTCAATCTTATGAATACGCCCTGCATAGTACAAGATGCGTTCAGTTAATGTCGTCTTACCGGAGTCAATGTGAGCAGAGATACCGATGTTACGTAATTTGTTTAAATCCTTAATTAATGACATTGGATAGACCTTTAAATCAGTGACAAAATGAAAGCCAAATTATTTACCATAAAACGTATTAATTTCAATACTATAGTTGTTAAAAAACAACAACTTCATACCTTAGTTTTTTAAAAGCATGGTCAATATTATGGCAGGCTTAAGTAAGTGCCTAATAATACATATCTTTAATATGTCAGTAGCTGAAAAACTCAATAAAAACTAAATATTTTCCAGAATTGTTCGAAAAATAACTGCGTGCTCCCGAGTTATAGATAGGAGCTGATCGAGAAGGGAAGTCTGGTGGCTGAAAAGTTTATCGATTTAACCAAATTAGCAGACGATGATGGTTCTGATCTAACACCTCAAGATACCACGGTCCAAAAGCCGGTAGCGAGTGAGGGTATTGTGCTCGGGGAGTCTCCTACCGACTCGGTTCCGCCGCAGCCTGATCAATATGTCGCCGACGAAGAGGTGCCCTGGACTCCTGAAACTGTGGTAAAGAAGGTTGATCCCGAAGAAGAGGTTAAGGAGGGTATAGAAGCAGCTGAACAGCCTGTGATTCCGACTGCCTCAGAGCAGCCGATTCAGTCTACCGATCATTGGATGGATAGCATTGCAAGCACTGACTTTGTTGCAACGGAAGTTGCTCCCGCGACTAATAAACGAACTTTGTATTTAGTGGCACTGTTTCTGGGCTTATGCACATCTTACCTGTTTTTAGGAGATCAACTCCCTTGGCAGGATGATCTAGCGGTCGTTTCTGTCGCTCCTAGCAATACAACTATAAAAATTAATCGCAATACTGTGAGAAAAGCTGCTCCGGTTAATCCAGCTGATGCCAGTGACCTCGACAATCCATACTGGGAATTAACCAATCCACTACCACGAGTGAAGAAGCTTAAAAATAGATGGACAAAAGTCGAGCAAGATCTTTGGAATGCAGGAATCCAGCATGAGTTTGCTTTTCAACGTTATCACACACTGAACGAAGTCAGGAGATATCGACTTCTTGGTAGCGAGGAAATTTTATTTAAAGGATTGAAAGATAAAAAGTTTTGGACCCGAATGCGCGCGTTAGTGGCATTAGTAGAATTTGGTGTACCAGTTGATATTGACGTGGTCGAGTCGGTGATTGAGGGGGCACGACCTTCTTTGGTGGCTAACTACTTTAAGCGATTTCAGAGGAAATTAGCCTCATCTGAAGCATATATCTTGCGGCAGGCGCTAAAGGTCGTTGACGAAAGATCTAGGCAATCGATCATCCTATCATTAGGTATGCATGACGATCATTTCCGTAATTTATACCTTGCAGCAGCTCTTCATGACCCTGATCGAAGTGTTAAGAGCACGAGCAGACGGATTCTTGACCGGTTGGGGCTTAATGCTAAAAGTATTAAATCTTACGATAAGTTTATTACCGGTCAGGCGGTTTATCCGAATCCAAGTGAGATCGGTGCACCTGAGCCAGAGACTGCTCCTACTATCACGGCTAAAAAAGTCACAGAATCAGAATTTAGTGGCAAAGTCAGATATTATCAGGAGCAGAGCTCAAGTGAATATCAAGATAACTCAGTAGATGTGATTGAAATCCGATGAGCCAAAATGATGATCACAATTTAAATAAACCCCAATTTGATTCATTGGTCCATAAGGCATTACTTGAGCAGCAAGAGTATGCTGCTAAGTCTAAGCAAAAGAAAACCAAGATTTTCATTAGCCCGAGAATTGTTTTAAAGCTCCTAGGTGCTGTCGCACTGCTCGCACTGATCTACCGGGTTTCCGCTGATCAAGAGTATTTGTCTGAACAAACTGCGTTAGTAAAGAAAAATTCTGGTCAAAGAAATCAGGTTCGAAAAAATTCTTTGCTTAGATCTACCAAAGGAAAGACCAAAAATCCTAAGAAACATTTAGCAGCAAAGTCTCTTGGTCAGCTAGCAGGCGACTCCGGTCGCTGGCAAAGTCTTGTTCATTGCGCTGCAAACAGCCCTTGGTTTGGCTACGGATCGGGTGAGTTGGTCAAGATAGCAGACGACTTTTTAATTATTGCTAAGGATCGTTCTGTCGTCGTTTTTACCCCCTTTTACGGTGGTGTAGAGCCCGTATTTAAGAAGTCCCTATGGCGAGTGGGTCTTAACAAAATAGGCGGAGTTATTGGCAAGGATTTCACTAAGTATGGGCAGACCATCGATTTAGAGCTGCCATATCGCAGTAAGATTCGCGGGGCATTGGGGGGCTCCTTTTTTGTCCGTTACCGTCAGTATCGAGGCGTATCCATACCACTTTACCAGTACGGCATCGTCGGTAGTAAATTTTTAAGCGGTCGTATTCAGAAATTTCGTCGGTCAGATAAATTTTGGCCAGAGAATGAAACGGTTTCTATCGACCCTTCTGTTGAGTCCCTGCTTTGGGGGGAGCTGAGTACTCAGAGGGATACTTTTCTAAAGACTCCTAGGCGCGAGTATCGACCACTAAATTTAGATTCTGGCCAAGTTATTTCAGGACTTGATCAAAAAAAGGTTGTCGACCAATGCTTAGATGCTGCTAATGCTTATCAAAAGGAGCGCATGTATAGCTTCTTTCAGGATGAGAAAAAATTTATCGAGGAGCAGAAAACCACCAGCTATAGGAGGCTATCTCTCGAGCCACTAAGAGATATTTCTAATGTTGATTCGACACTTGTTCACCGTATTATTGGATATAATATGTCTAGACTGCAGCAATGTGTAGGTTCAAGCTCAAAGAATTTAAAGCCCTTCAAGCAAGCCAAGCTCTATCTAAAAATTGACACCAGTGGCCGTGTCAGGTCAGCAAGATATAGTCGCAGTCACAAAATCCCCCGAAAAATATCCCAGTGTATCGCCCGGCAGGTTTCTCGCGTGCGTTTCTACATGGCACAAAAGAGTGTTGTTGAGGCTGATGTCTCACTTAGTTTTCGGTAGTTGTTAGATAAAATAAAAAATAAGGTCTGTTAGGTTCAAGGGTTGCGGTTAGTACTTAAAGACTACTCATGACAGGTTTTCCCAAAGATATTTAGACATTGGGTTGGGGCTTCATGAGCTAATTTTTAGCTAACTCCCAGATATTCTAATTTGGTAGCCGGCATACTTGCGAATATTGATCACTCCTGCTTCAAAAATTAGATACTGGCCTTTTATTCCCATGAGTTTGGATGAAATGGTAGGGGTTTTGTCTAAGTTTAACGACGTGATTTTTTCCGGGTATCTTTGCACGGGGTAAGTGATCGTTACTGGGGGTTCGTCACTTTCTAACCGGACATCGATGCCTGCTGGTATTTCTTTTTGGTAGGAAACACGTAGTGACTCAAGGTCTACACTCTCCGGGGTACCCTTTAACATCTTTCTCCAGTTAGTTTTATCACTTACTAATTTTTTGAGTGAGGTTTCGACCATTCCGGAGTCTAGTCTGTTACTCGTTTCGGCAATTTTAATAGCTTGTGAAGCACCTTGATCAATCCACCTGGTTAGCTGCTGATGGGCCCGGGTGATTCCTACTTTTAGGCCAGAAGAGTTTGCTAGGTAAACTGTATGTGGAATCATGCAATGCTGCTTGCCCCACTCAGGCTCTCTGCAGGTTCCTTTATGGTAGTGACATAGCTCTGGCTTTAGTATGCACATATCGCAGGCTGCTAGGCTCTGGAAACACATAAAGCAGTAGCCTTGATTGTAGGTTTTTTTGATTTCCGAGTTACACGAGAGGCAGTTAATTGAGCCAAGGTGTTCCAACGTTAGATCGCTACCGATCCATTGGTTTAGTGGGTAGGTCTCGTTATTTACGGGGATAGCATATTGGACGAGCCCATCACCATCGATGCGCCCGATCATCTTTCTGACTTGGCCTTCAGCATTCATGTGGTTTCTGACTTCCTAAATCAATCAAAGATTGGAGAAGTTTAGAATATTAACCGTCTGACTGCCATCAGAGTTTTCAATTTGTAGCGGGGCGGTAATCTTTTGCTGATGTAAGAGCGATCTGAGCTCTTCATTAGATAGCTTATTTGGCCTGCTAGAAGCAAAGGCGGCTAGTGCTCCCACAGAGATTGCATCAGCGGCAGAAGTACCACCATAAGAGTATCCGTCACTGAAGTGAACCTGAGAAATCGACATCATATCGGGTTTGGAGCTGTCAGGTCTTGACGAGCTGTAGTTGACATCAGCTGCTCCTACCGCGATGACCTTGGGATTTCCCGCAGGCATAAATATAGAATCATTATCACCTGCATCTTCTTGTTCAATTTCAGCGCCGTTTGCTGCAATCCATAGTTTGCTCGAGGGGCTAAAGTTTCTAGTATTCGCTTTGACCTGTAGATAGTAAGTGCCAGGTGCTAGCCGCTTTTTGATAACCTCTCGGGCATGCGCAGTGACGCCTTCTGTGGCGACGTCACGAAAGACTCCATCTTGCTTTAGCCTGCTTGAAGCAACGACATTGTTGTGTTTATCTTTTACTATAAGGTCGAGGTCTTGGGTCGTGGCGTAACGCATATCGTCTCGGAAGTCATTCCAACCAAGAGTGATTTTGACTGAGAACGGTTCTAAGCTATCTTCCACCGTTAGACGAACACTATCATCTTTATAGGGTAGTTTAACTGATGAGTCTTCTCTGATAGAGATACCACCGCTATGGGTGGAGCGGCCGTAATTGCCAGCGGCATTGATCCAGATGATTCCTGCGTTGATAGCTCGGTTAACGTATTGGTTTATAAATCCATGGCCATCGCGGTTACCGCCGTACTCCCAGATCTGGGCGTATAGTATGAAGTCGACACCTTTCACGATTGCATCGTTGATCGCATGTTTAAAGTTGGTTAGGCCGTTTGTGTTATATAATAAGAGCTCTGGTCCAGGCCGCGACGGCGAGTATCGTGTACTTCCAGTCGCTACACCATAAGCTAGCTCAGCCATCTTAGTTCCGTGGATTGTATCTGCTGGCTCATTTTTGACGTAAGGTTGGATTTGCAGGTTAGGCGGTAACCTAGTGCCTAACGAAAAACTTAGATCGGTGTAGCCGTTGTCAAAGATTGCAATTTTGACCCCTTGTCCAAAGTGACCTTTTTGATGGAGCTTAGCCATACCTACCTTGGTAATGATGTCATTTAGGTTGGTCAAAGTGGAATTAGAAATCTTAGCGCTATCGAGTGGTCTCAGCTGGCTCGCAGCTGCGTTGGAGCTACTGGAGGCCTCTTCGTCATCTTCCCAGATGAATTGCGACTCTCCGCAGCCCACGAGCATAACGCTAATAATTATAAGTAATTTTAATATTTTTATTAAAAACATGACGACATTATAATATATTTTATTAAAATGTCAAATATTATTATTAATTATTTTATAACTATAAAAAGTCCTCATACTTGGGCTTTAAAAGACCCAAAATTCCCGCTGCTCCCCTGTGCATCTGACCGCTGTCATTGAATAGATACTTCTTCATCCTCAGCTTGATTCTCTTAAATATGTCATCATCTGGTCTGCGATTATAGGTTGCCCAGTTTTTCATATACTCGTCAAACTCGACAATGATTTGAGTTTGATTGCCATGGAAGTCTTCGATGAGCGGCTCGTACCAAGCCTTGAGCCTGATTCCAACGCCATCTAGCCGATCTGCTGAGGTGGGGTTAGCCGCAACATAAATAGGGTCGACTGTGATGTCGCGGTTTGATTGGGCTTTGAGCTCTTCTAGTTTATCAAGGCAGGTTTGACCAATCTTCTCATTCCATACCAGAGCATGCTCTTTATCAGACATGCCAGACCTGGGGTGGAAGTTGTGAGAGCCTAAGATAAATCTTTTCTGGTACACCTGCTTGGCAGAAGATGCATTCTTATAATCAAAGTCTCTAACCATTTTTTGACATCGAAATGCTGCGCCTTTGAAGTGGAGCATATGGCCAGCCATCGCTGTTAGGTAGTAAGCTTTCATAAGCTTCGGGTAACGAACCTTCATTTCCTTGATGTACTCTACGTTGCCAAGAGATATCAACTGAGCAGCTGCACCGTCCATTGTGAAGGCACTGTTGCTCACTAGGGTTACCTTCACTCCCCGAGATAGAGCGCGCTCTAGTTTGCCTTTTATAGTGCTGTCTAGAGTCAGATAAGCACTCTCGATATAAATCTCTGCTAATTCAGCATCAATTCCGTTGTAAAGTTCTTGCCTGACGTGATCGTTCTTGTAGTCGCGATCCCAGCCAGATGTTTTTAGCCGCCAGCGCATTGTGTGCTTCATGGGAGTGCCTGGGACAGGCAGGTTAGGGTTTTTAAGGTTCTTTGCCAACGGAATCATCCGTACGCTCTGAGGAGCTTCTTTGTCGCCTTTAAAATACCTATCGATTGAACGCGGGTGGTCTGGAGATAATTTAGCATTCTCTTCTGCTCTTGCGAACCAAATGTGGCTATAACGAAAATCCCGTCTTGCAGGAATCTTGTGAACGATGCTTCTATAAGCGACGGTTGATCCGCCGTTAACATTTATTCTTTCTTTCTTTGCGTTCCAAAGGTCATTGAACGATTCTTTTGCTGACTCAAATGTGCGGTACTTTCTTTCTTCAATATCAGAGAGGTGGTGCTTGCATAACACGACATCAGAGTCTAAAAACTGATCGCCTTTGGTTGTCCAGCTAAGGTAGTGGTCCCCTAAGTTTCTCCCCCCTAGAATCATGCAGCCAACTTTTTTGCCTTTTACCGTTTTTTCAACCAAAAATAACTTACGATGGTTCAGTCGGTTAAGCGGAGACATGACGATAGTGCCATACTCTCTTTTTGCCATAGCGACGACTTTTAACTTGGCGCCATTTCTGGTGCGAAAAAAACTTCGATCGTATACGGTGCTATTATATATTTCTGGAATCTTGTTATAAATTCTTACCTCGACTCCACAGTTAGCCATCCATTGGTAGAGCTCTTCGTTGTTAGGTTCATTAAACCAATGCTTGTCGTTCTCCACTAACGACCCATATTTACTATCGGCCATAAACTGAACCTTAACTCCGCGCTTAGCCGCTTTACACATGTGAGCTGCGAGTAGGTTGGTGCTGTCACCATTCTCCCATACGAAGGTAAGCACCTTCACAGTTGCGCCTTTAGGGGCTTGATCGAGCAGCTTAATACGTGCTTTTAAAGCATTGCTGTTGTCTTGGATAAAATGCGGGTAATCGTATTCGTCGACATAGTTTGCGAAGTTTGTATCGCTTGGCTGTAAAACTTGGCTGGTGTTTGATACTTCGGACTCCTCGACCGAACAGCCTACTAGCAATGCGACGATTGTAGTTATGATTACTTTCATTTTTTCACCCCTATTAACGTTTAATTTTTGCGTACTTAATCCGGCGCGGTGTTTCGGCATCCTTTCCAAGTCGCTCGCGACGGTCTTTCTCGTATTCCGAATAATTACCATCAAAGAAGTTGACTTTACTGTCTCCTTCGAAAGCTAGTATGTGAGTAGCGACTCGATCTAAGAACCACCTATCATGGCTTATCACCACCGCGCAACCTGCAAAATTAAGCAGTGCCTCTTCGAGAGCACGTAAGGTATTGACATCAAGATCATTAGTCGGTTCATCGAGTAAAATTACATTTGACTCTTGTCGTAAAAGAATCGCGAGTTGAATTCGATTCCTCTCCCCTCCAGAAAGAACTCCAACCTTTTTTTGCTGATCTTGTCCGGAGATATTGAATCTACCTAGATAGGTGCGAGAGTTGATCTCTCGTGTCCCCAGAGTGATGGTATCGTGGCCACCAGAAACGACCTCCCAAACGGTTTTGTTAGGATCAAGGGCATCACGAGACTGTTCCATGTAGCCGAGCTTAACCGTTTCACCAATCTTAAAGTCGCCAGCGTCTGGTTTTTCATCACCCAGAATCATTTTAAATAGCGTGGTTTTTCCAGCTCCGTTAGGACCAATGACTCCTACGATTCCGCCTGGAGGAAGCTTAAACTCCATATTCTCGTACAGTAGTTTATCTTCATAACCTTTGCTAACACCTCTTGCTTCGATCACGATGTCTCCTAACCTAGGGCCAGGCGGGATATAGATCTGAAGGTCTTTATCTAGGGTGTCTGACTCTTGCTTCAAGAGGTTCTCGTAAGAGTTGATACGAGCTTTGCTTTTTGAATGGCGGCCTTTGGGAGACATCTTGATCCACTCGAGCTCTCTTTGTAAGGTCTTCTGTCGTCTTTGCTCGCCTTTTTGTTCGTTGGCAAGTCGTTTTTCTTTTTGTTCAAGCCAAGAAGAGTAGTTGCCTTTCCACGGTATTCCGTGGCCGCGATCTAATTCTAGAATCCAGCCGGCTACATTATCGAGAAAATACCGGTCATGGGTTACGGCGATAATGGTGCCTTTGTAGTCTCTTAAATGATGCTCCAGCCACTGCACTGACTCTGCGTCTAGGTGGTTAGTAGGCTCATCAAGAAGAAGGATATCAGGCTCTTTTAATAGCAGTCGGGTCAGTGCAACTCGTCGACGCTCGCCACCAGATAGGTGAGTTACTTTTGAATCGCCGGGAGGACATCGCAACGCATCCATTGCAAAGTTTAGTTTGCTATCGAGATTCCAAGCATCAAGTTTATCCAATTGTTCCTGCACGACAGCTTGTCGTGTTAAAACCTTATCCATTTCACCAGGGTCAAGATCTTCCGCAAACCTAGCATTGATTTCGTCAAATTCTTTGAGTAGATCAACGACCTCTTGGGCACCTTCTTCGACGATTTCTCTAACAGTTTTGTTCGGGTCGAGTTCTGGCTCTTGCTCTAAATAGCCAACCGTGTAGCCATCTGATAAATGGGCTTCACCGTTAAACTCC
The DNA here is from genome assembly GCA_028282865.1 of Oligoflexales bacterium. Lineage (GTDB taxonomy): Bacteria > Bdellovibrionota_B > Oligoflexia > Oligoflexales > CACXFL01 > JANQHA01. The sequence goes on along the minus strand of JANQHA010000315.1, from coordinate 4,022 downwards.
TGGTCAACTCCCGCCATAATTCGCAGTAAGGTACTTTTTCCAGCGCCGTTAAGACCCAAAACGCCGATTTTAGCTCCGTAGAAGTACGATAACGAAATGTCCTTTATGACTTTTTTGGTTCCGACGGTTTTGGAGACCCCAACCATCGAATATATGATTTTTTTGTCGCTCAATTGATTCCTCTAATGACAGTGCTGATGGCAGGGAAATAGCAAAAAAATGAATGAAATGTAAGGTAAATATACTTTCCTTAGATAAATTTTCTCTTTGTAATCAGCCTAATGTCCTGCGGGGCTTGATCTTTACTGGCTAGTCAGTTAATAAGTAGCCACAACTTTAATAGTCCCGTTAGACAAAATGAGGTTTTATATGAAGTTTTTAAGATGTCTGCTGCTTTTAGTGCCGTTGATTTTAGCAGTCCCCGCATTTGCAGACCGTTATGAAGGTGCATGTAGTTGCCAGCTTGACGACGGAGATTCGTTTACCGTTCGAGCTAGTTCTTCAAACCGCCAAAGCTGCATCAATCTTTTAAAAGGCAAATGCCTCGAAGCTACACCTATTGGCTGTGAGCAGGCATGTAAGAAGAAGCCAGTATTGGCAGAAGATTCCAGTGACGATGAATGGATCGATGCCGAAGGCAGCGACGAGATACTAGTAGATTAAGCTAGAGTTAGCTTTATTTTGTTGGTTGGAAGGTATTAACTCTTACTAGCCGACGACTTCGAGTCATTAGAAGCGGCTTTATCTGAGGTACCAGCCTTCGGGCTTGAAGTTTCTTTGCTGGAACTGGCGGTACCGCTGTCTTTGGGTTTAGAAGAGGAATCTTCAGTTTTGGAACTATAGGCGTCTGCATACCAACCACCTCCTTTTAAATGGAAGGCTGAGGGACTCAGTATCTTCATCAAGCTACCGGAGCTACCACAAGCTGGGCACTCCGTTGGTGTCGGATCGCTAATCTTGTGTAAAATCTCACTAATCTTCTCACAAGAGCTACATTTATACTCGTATAATGGCACTTAAGCTGTCCCTTTTTGATTGAGGGCTTAAATGTCCAGAACCATGACATAATGTCAAGCTTTTCTCTATTTTTATAAATAGATTTAGAAACTTGAGCCACCGTCGGATCTTGACGCAAAAGCCGAGTCAACTCGTTGCTTTAGCTCTTGGCCAGTTTTCCAGAATGGCAAGCATTTAGGCGGAACGGTGATTTTTTGACCAGTTTTAGGGTTTCGCCCTTCATAAGCTTTGTACTCTCTTACAGTAAGAGCACCAAATCCACGAATTTCTACTCTGTTACCTTGGCAAAGGGTATCTATTACTGAATCGAAGAACAAATCGATAACCTCTTCGGCTTTTGCAAGCGTGATATCAGCGCGTTCAGCAAGACTTTCTATTAACTCAGACTTAACCATGGTTTCCTCACGTTGAGAAGGGTTAGACTAAAACCTATCTTTATATATTCTACCAGGTTTTAGTGAGTGATTTCAACTTTTTGCGTCCTTAAACGTTCTAAACCTAAAAAATGTTCGGAAACTCGCAAAGATTGATAATTTTTTTAAGAATTAAGCCGATAATTAGGCTATATCGCCAAATATTAAGGGCATTTTATGGTAACTGTCGCCGTCGATTTTGATGATACCTTGGTGTGCTACGATGAGCACGGAGGGATGTATCCTGCCCCCAATGCCCGTGAGTCATTGCTACGGCTGCGAAAAATGGGTTGTAAGGTCATCATCTATACCTGCCGTACAACCGTCGCTAGGAGCAAAGGCTCCTTAGAAAGTGAAATAGATTTTATATCTAATGTCTTGGAGGAGTTCGATTTTCATTATGATGAGATCTTCATCGGAGACAAGCTTATTGCTGATATTTATATCGATGATCGTGCCGTGCCATATAGGGGTGACTGGGATGACACTGCCGATCAATGTGAACGGATTATTGAATACAAAGAAAAAAACACTTCATAAAATTCTTGTGAGAGCCCATGGTCTTAAAGCGTATGAGAAAACCTAAGTCAGTGCTGCACAAACCGGTCCTTATAACTGGCAGCCCAAGATCTGGGAAAACATGTGTCTTTGATGCGCTTAGTCTTGCGAGTGACTTTGCAGCCTATCAAGAACCGCTGATGGTTTGGAATAATTGGAAATCTAATAGGGTCGACGATCGGCTCGACGCTGCTGATGCTACTGCGGATGTAAAAAAATATATTCAAAAAAAATGTTCGCAGTTTGTAGCGTCTAAAGATGCTCCTAGATACCTCGATAATTTATCTTACCACGCTCTAAGGGTGCCGTTTATAGCTGAGATTGCCCCTGACGCTAAGATCGTCTACCTTTCTAGAGATCCTTTTTTGTGTATCGAAGAAATGATGCATGGGTGGTCTAGAATGCCAAGCTTATCTTTCTATCTATTACAGCGATTTAATAATCTAAACTTTTTTTCTTGGAGGTCTCTTGGAACGTTAGCCAAACGAGTCCTTAATAATTTGAAACAGCAGCGTGCTTCTGGCACTCGCACTACCTGGGGGCCAGTCGTGCCAGGGTTAAGTGAAATCGTCGAAAAAGGAAACCTTGCGAAGATATGCGCGTACCAATGGGGAATGATCGATAAAATTTTTCAAGAAAGCTTGGATAAAGTACCAAATTTGCAGGTTCTACAAGTTAGTCATGACGAGCTGATAGCCTCTCCAGAAATTGGAATGAAACGGATTTTAGAGTTTTGCGAAGTCTCTGATCACTCTCCTTGTTTGGAGTGGGCAGTGGAACGCCTTAGTCCGGACTATGTCCATCATAGTGATATAAAGATACGCCTGACAGCCGAGGACAGAGAAGTCATCTTAAGTCAGCTACTATCACTAGGTTTTAATAAAGAATTGCTACTAGCCACCACGGAGGCCTCGAAGATATCATGAGTCAAAGTCGAAAAATAGTTCAAGAGATGTATAGCGAAAGTGGAGAAAAGTATGATTTGATTCGTCAAGGCTCTACTCGGGGAGAATTGCTATCGAATCATGACATATCTTTGTTTTCTAGAATTTTACCCGAAGGTTTAGAAAACAAGAAAATATTGGAAGTAGGCTCTGGCACCGGTCGTTTTACTTTACCGTTATTAGAAGCTGGGCAATCGATATTAGCGACGGATTTCAATCAAAGTATGCTAGATACTTTAAGGCAAAAAATCGAGGCTAGGGGGTTGAGTGATGATTGCGATGTTCGGCAGGAGGATATCTTTCATCTGAGCTTCGAAGACAATAGTTTTGATTTTGTGTTTTGCATGCACGTGATACCAAGGTTTTCTGAGGTCGATGACCAAGTGCAGGCTATTAAAGAGTTGATGAGAGTTGTAAAACCTACGGGTCAGTTGCTGTTTAACTTCAGAAATAGAGAAAGTCTCTACTCTTTTATGAATCCATCTTGTGTCATTAGCTACCGTCAGGTGAAATCAATTTTAACCGCTGGTGGCTTCGAGGTCGATGACGTTCGAGGCAAGCACTTTCTTAATGGCAAGTTGGTTGACAAATTACCTAGTCTGTTTGGCCAGACGATTTCATTAGTGGACAGATGGTGCGAGTCTTTATTTGTAGAGAAATTATGGGACGTATTTTTGTTGTCGACAAAAAAATAGCATTCGGGTGTCACTAGAACTACGAACCTAAAAGTTTTGCCGATAATTTCTGACTGCCTTAATGATCCGTATCAGCGAATATAATGCCACAATAAAAATTAATACTTGAGTTATATATAGTGTGAAAACATATAGCCCTCTCATCATCATCATAAAACAACCGGATAGTATCGCCCAGCATATTATTTTTGCATGATTTTGTCGTTGGTCCGCCAATAGCCTATTTATCAGCTTGCTTAGAAAAAAGTAAAATGGAAGTACTAGAAAAATACCCAAAAAATGAAATTCAAAGAAAAATTCTGAAAAAATTAATGGGGTAAGGTTTGCTTGCGGGTAACCTCCAAAATGTGACTGTAGGAGGGGGTCCATACCTTCCCATTTAGCGTATTCGATAA
>JANQHA010000286.1 GCA_028282865.1 Oligoflexales bacterium | reverse complement strand
TGTGCTTAAAACCGTAGACGCCGTTAGCAAAGAGTTTCTGTGGTGCCTAGGTACAGGTTACTGTGGCAAAGGCCAGCCAGCAAAAGTCGATGCAGGCGGACCCTACGTGAAATGCAAGATTCATGTTGGAGGCCGGTAGTGAACTTCGATCTCGCAGTTACCCAGGGTGAGTTAAAGCAGTTGCTTATTGAAGGCATGAGCTTAGTAGAAAAAAAGAATTGTGACGCGGGTAAACTAGTCGCTACTGCTGAGCGAGAATTTCGTATTGTGGTTGAAAATGGTGAGTTCACCCTAGCACAACTAACCAACTCTCAAGATATCGGTGTTTTAGTTCATAAAGATGACAAAAAAGGCTCTGCGTCTCTTAACAGCGCAAGTCTTTCAGAGCTTGAGAATGCTATTGCTGAAGCGTCTTCTTTAGCGTCGTTTTCTCTAGCTGACCCTTACTTAACTTTAGCCACCTCTGCGGAGGCGTCGCAAGCTCCGAGTTTAGAGTTCTTATGTGATCCAAGCATTTATCAAATTGATGTTAGCGCTATTGAATGTGCGGCACGTTCGGCGTTAGATATTCTAAGCTCAGACAAGCGACTATGCGTCGATCGCTTCGAAATTGGCGTTGGTAGTTCATTGCACCAGCTTGCTAACACAAATGGGGTTAGTCAGCAAGAAGTTCAAACGACTATCGATTGGAGCTACCTCGGAATGGCTCGAGATGGAAGCTTGGTCTCCGGGATGGATTATGACAGTGGCTTTTGCTTCTCATTAAATGATTTTGAAAATAAGCTGCTAAAAGATATTCGTGAGTTTAAGGAGCGATTACTTGACTCGCTAAACTTGGTCCAAGCCCCAAGTTATCAAGGGAAGGTGCTACTCAGCCCTAGAGCGTTTGATGACCTAATCCTCGGAACTATGTTGTTCCATGCTTCTGGTCGCAAGATTATGGATGGTAAAAGTCGCTGGGGGCAGTCGGTGAATCAAAAGGTATGTTCCGACCTATTTACCATAGTCGACAATCCTCACAACAAAGACATGTCAGGATCAACCTCCTACGACGGAGACGGACTACCTACTCGGCAAAAGACACTTATCAAGAACGGTGTGCTTCTAGATCATTTATATGACTGCTACTCTGCAAAAAGACTTGGCAAAGTCTCTAACGCCAGCTCTGGTGGACCATTTGGCCTTCAAGTAACAGCTGGTAATTGCTCTAAGGAGCAGCTTTTCTCATCGGCACCCGAAATTGTCTTCATCGAGCGCTTTTCTGGAAACGTGGACCCACTGACTGGGGATTTTAGCGGAGTGGCAAAAAACAGCTATCTTTACCGTGATGGCAAACGGTTAGGAGCCATAGGGGAAACAATGATCGCCGGAAATAGTTTTGACCTTATGAACCAGACGCTGGCTGTCTCAGAAGAAACTCAGCTAGTGGACGGCAATTTAATAGCGCCGACCATACTGGTTGATGGCGTTTCTGTTTCCGCTGCGAACGCCTAAATTACTTACTTAATTGTCTAAAATGCTGATACTGTCAAATCCTTAAACAAGCCTATAACCTCTAAACACCTATAATCAGTAGACCGATAGCTGGTACAATACTTGTAAGTATATCCTTGGATTACTACGAAACGGGGATCCAATGAATGGTTTTAGAGCAAAATTGAATATCCTAGCGCTAATAGCCCTAACTGCCCTCGGCTGCAAGCCTAACGGCGAGTTAGGGGTAGGTGGCGATGCTAGATTAGGGCCTCCAAACGTGTCGAATCTGAGCCAGGTATCTCAGCAGCGCTATGAGTGTCTAACTCAAGATGAGAGTACGGCAAAATATATCTTTAAAGACGCACCATCGAACTTTTTTTCTGGCTGGGCGCCAGATGAGCAGCTATATGTCATGCAGCTTATGGGAAACCTTCCTGAAGAGTATATCCAGCACCTTTTTAAGGCTAATAGCCAAGCAGGCTTTCAAGTGATTCAAGAGTACTTAGGGCCAGGCACTGGTGGTCTTACGATGCTGGGCTATTACTCCGAGTGGGCCAAGGTAGCTCCGGGCTCAATTGACTGGGCACTAAATCATGAATTGGGGCATGCTTTGCATTACTACATCGATAACGAAAGCGGTGGTGCCATTGATAACAGATTAAATAATGCTTACTACACCGACCGTAACAATCCTAATGTAGGATCTTATGCCACGACTCAACTTGCAGAGTGGTTTGCTGAGTCGTTTCAGAGCTTTTACTGCAGTCCAGAGGCACAGGATTTTATCAAGCAAAATATACCTGATACTTACGCCGTGTTAAGCGAAGCGTTGGTTCCAGCGCGCTGGGATTCAAACTCGCGGCCTTCGGATCTTTTCAAGATTCTTGCTTACAAAGAAGAGGCAAATAGCAACAGTTACACTAACATCGGTGGTAATGAGTATAAATTCTTAGTTTCAGCTCCAGAGGGAATTGAAAAAATCGCAGTATGCTGGAGCGGTGTGAGTGAGTGCCGCGATGATGCTAGCAAGCAAAATATCTATGAATTAAAAGAGACTTTGTCAAATGGCTTAAAAGTCTACTATAACGAAAGCTCTAAATTCAACCTAACCGGAAAAAATATCATCTCCGTCATCGGGGTCGATACTAACGAAGAGAAAAATGTAAGTACCCAATTTGAAATCAACGTCGCTGGGGGAGTTTAAAATGAAACTTGTTAATATAGCATTGATAGCCCTTGTTCCGATGTTAAGCTTCTGTACCCCCGAGCCTCAGAAACCAACCGGCTCGAAGAAATCTCCTGCTGATACCACCCCTATTAGAGATGGTGACGGCGGCTCAAATTTCCCCAATGATAACGACTCGACCAGAGATAACTTTGGTGATCCTGATTCCAATTTAGGTGGCGGTTCAAATACCGACAGTGATTCGTTCTTGGATAAGAACTCTCTTGATAGCCTTTGGGACGGTAAAACCAATAAAGACACTACCGGAAGGTTAACTATTATAAGTAGCTAAACCTCCAGATATAGCTGCCCTCACTTTTAGGAAATAGATAAAGAGCAAGCTATGAGCATTTAGGTTTGTAGCTGTTAACCTATTATATTTGCCAAAGCATAAAGAATAAAAAACTTAACTGTCTAATATACCTATGCTGTCAAACCTATAGACGACCCTATAACCTCTAAACACCTATAATCAGTAGACTAAGATTAGGCACAAAACTTGTAACTATTACCATGGATTACTGCAAAACGAGGATCCAATGGCAAAGCTTAAACTAAAACTTGCTAGCATAATACTGGCGACGATCAGCTTGCTTGCATGTGGGTCACAGAGTCAATTAGGCCCCGCTAAGTCAAGCCTTAGCCAAGTCTCAGAACGATACTACGAGTGCGTAAACCAAGACGAAAGTACGGCAAAATATATCTTTAAAGACGCTCCGGCGAATTTCTTTTCGGGCTGGTCCCAAAGTGAACAAATGAATGTTATGCGTTTAATGGGAAACCTTCCGGATGAGTATATTAAGCATCTTTTTGAGTCAAACCGTGTCGAAGGGTTTCAAGTGATTCAGCAGTATCTAGGATCTGGAATCGAGGGGGTAACAGAGCTTGGATATCACCCATCCTGGGTCAAAGTATCTCCAGGAGATGTTGATACGGCACTGAATCATGAGCTAGGCCATGCACTTGATTTTTACTTGGAAAATGAAACCGGCGGAATCCAAAATAAAATATACAATGCTTACTACCGAGAAAAAGACCACGCGGGAATTGGCTGGTATGCCAAAACTGACGGCCCCGAGTGGTTTGCCGAAGCATTTCAAAGCTTCTATTGCAGCCCTGAGGCCCAAGACTTTATGAAGCAAAATACCCCAGATACCTATAGTATTCTAAATCAGTCATTATTACCTGCTCGTTGGGATTCTAACTCTAAGCCATCAGATACTTTTAAGATACTCGCTTACGAAGATACGGCAGACTCAGGTACATATTCTAACCTAAGCAACGGGTATAAGTTTATGGTATCAGCCCCTGAGGGGATCGAAGAAGTTGCGGTATGTTGGAGTGGAGTGGTTGAATGCCGAGACGACGTTAGCAAGCAAAATATTTATCGATTAAAGGAAACGCTGCCTAACGGCATGAAGGTTTATTACAGCGAAACTGCCGAATTCAGCCTTAGTGGTAAAAACACCATCTCAGTGATCGGAGTAGATACCAGAGAAGATAAAAATGTCAGTTCTCAGTTTGAGATTACCGCCGTAGGAGCGAAGTAAAATGAGACTAGTAGCTTTGCCAATAATTATGGCGATTAGTATTTGAGTATAAGGCTAGAGACTATGAACAAAAGGCTTTTATCCATACTAGTAGTTAGCGCGCTTGTAAATATAATCAGCGCTTGCAACGATAAAATAATAAATACTAAGACCAACCATGAGAATAGTCCCGCGCAGAGAAACCAAGACGCATCATTTCGGTGGAGTGGCGAGCACGACTTCGATCAAACAGGAAAGGTCTTGATAAAGTGAAAAGGATCATTCTGACAATCGCACTATTCGCAATGGGTTGCAAGGCCGGTCAGCTCCAAGACTCCAAGCTATCTATTGATGATGGAGTTTTAGTAAGGTCAACTGATAAAAACCAAATATCTGCGACTATCTTGATAGCTTCGGCAAGCTCACTATGTAGCGCTACTATAGTAAGTAAGAACACCGCGCTGACTGCAGGGCATTGCGTCCAGGAGAAGGTATGTATTAGAAGCTCGCCTTATCAAAACCTTTGTCCGGTAAATACCTACCTACACGATAAGTATGTGCATGACGTCGACAATCCATCATCAACATACGATATTGCCGTTTTAGAGTTTTCTGGCACACCGTTTAAAAGTTACTTTGAGGTAAGCACTAGTCGGCCAGTAGAAAACACAGAAGTCTCACTAGTCGGGTACGCACCAGAGAAGGTGACCTTTGAAAATGTCGATCCGAAAAAGAGAGACCCAAACGCTAAAGCTGCAAAGAGGTGGGGATGGAATCAGATTCGTTCAACGGAGTCAAATGTTATATTGACCGTTGCCGGTGATGATTTTTTTTCAGTAGGGGTATCACCAGGCGACTCTGGAGGCCCTATGTTTTCGAGCTGCAAGCTGATTGGGGTGGCATCATTATTGGGAGTGAAGCGTTTCAGTGCGAAAGTTGGAGTCCACGCTATGCTTAGTTATAGCGAGATCACATCTTTCTTAAAAGGAGTTGAATCTAAATCATCAGCGGTATTCTGTGGGCTATCAACGAACCCTGGAGATAAATGCGATCAAAGCATCGCATACACCGAGGTAGTTAACTCAGCTGATGAAACAACATTTCCCTGTGAATCTCCTCTTGAGGGAGTAGATCAAGATATCTATTTTGCACTAGAAAAGGCACCAAACAACCCACAGCAAGCGATCGTTCACATGAGCACTCGTCAAACAGCTGGGATAGCCGGGTATTGTATTAATACCCAACCTCAGTCATGCAAGCCCAATTCAAGGTCATTTATTCAGCTGTCTAGATCGCCTGGATCTGGCTCGAGATCAATTTATACAACTGATAGATTTATTAAAATCCAAGATCAAAATATAAGCTTGGTAGTAAGATCAGCCCAAGACCAAAAGCTGACCCACGCCCGTGAAGTTTCTCTCAAAGTAAAATACGATCAATGATTTATAGTAATCGTGCATATATGAAAAAATCTAAGTGACTATCTTCATATAATGTCATTGATTAGAGGCATTTTCTGGCAAAGCCAACAACAGAGATGGACCTCGGATGAACTCGACCTGATCACCAAAGTCCAACAGCATTTCACCGTGCTGACCACCAAGAGCAATCAGGGCATTTTCGTTACGACTTTCAATAATCAGTCGCTTGCTTTCGGGGGTGAACAAGCCACCAGTCAGTTTAGGGTCCTCATTTGGAGCCCGATATAGCTCCCGAACCCGATACTGAAAGCTTTTGTCGCCAAGTGGAAGCCGCTGACCTCCAGCCGCTAAGATTCCGGCAGTGCTGCCTACTGCGGTCGAAACCCAGATACCGCTAGACTTCTGAATCTCGCTATCATCGCCAATTTGAATCCGATAACGGCTCGTAGCGGCAGGGTTACAGTTAGCAAACAAAACATCATTGAGAACCGGCACCATTTCTCGCACGCCGTCGCCGGCAACCTTAGTCACTCGAACCCCGATACGACTAACTTCGACAAACTCTTGCTTACCGCTAAGGATTCGCTCTAAAAGCAAGTCGACATGATTTGACCCAGAAGCACAGGTAAAGCCAACACTTGCATCGGAAGACCTAAGTCCGACAATCTTTTGACCTTCGCCAAGTTGGTGACTTGCTGACAGTAGCGTGCCATCACCACCGACGGTCATAACCATGTCAAACTGAAACCCAGTCGGCCAAGCATCACTTCTCAAAATAGTCTCAAATTCGAAACCAAGCTTTTCAAGTTTATCGTAAAGCAGATCTAAACTTTGGTAATGTTGGTCATGCACCTTCTTCAATCGATCGATATTTGCCGACCTCATTAAACCGCGCGCAACATTAGCTGCTACTCGCTCCCCGTGCAGCTCAAAATTGGTCGGTTTTCTAATAATAAGTATGCGCAATAAAACTACTACCCACCACTACCAGCTGCACGACGTTGATCAATAGCTATAAACTCAGTGTTAAGCCAGATTTTTCCTTTGGACTTCAGCTTATCTTCCAACTCTTTATTAATGGCACCGAAAAAGCTCCCAGCAACATCATATGCAGCGCTTTGCTCAAGCTGCTCTTTCTTCTTCTGATCTAACGACTTCAAGTTTGGCTTCTTGATATCCTTCAGTCTTAGTATGTAACTGACGTCACCTGTGGTGATAATGTCCGAAACTTCAGCCTTTTTGGTTAGGCCAAGAGCAGCTGACATCAAGCCTTTTTCAGCACCCAGCCCGGGAATACTTCGACTATCAACGGCAAATGGCCCGGTAGTCTTCCATTTAAGCCCAAGGTCACTAATAAGCCTTTTGGCAGTTCCTTTCTTTAAACCTGCTAAAACCTCATTGGCACGGCGCTTCAGCACCTCTGGCTTACGGTCCTTCTCGAGGAGTTTGGTCGCAATTTCTTTCGTAGCCTGTTCCAAGCTTTTTTCAACAGCGGGCCTGATAGCATCAACTTTAATAATGTGAAAGCCGAAAGGCGACTCCACCGGAGCAGATATTTCTGACTTTTTCATCTTGAAGGCGACGTCACTAAACTCAGGAACCATATCCGCCTTATTAAAAAAGCCTAGGTCTCCGCCTTTATTACGTCCAGAGGCTTCGTCTGTGTATTGTTTGGCCAAGCTTGCGAAACTTGAAGGTTTAGCCTTTGCCAAGCCATACACCCGGTCAGCAATCTTTTTCGCCTGATCTTTGGTTCTATTATCCACCTTCTCCCCTGCCCTTCTTGCACCTTTATAGGCAATCAAAATGTGACGGGCATGCACTTGTTTTTCTTTCTTAAACTCGTCTTGACGAGACTCGTAATATTCAGCGACCTTTTTCTTACCAGCATCATCCAAAAACTTTGTTATGTCGGCACCGGTTACGCTGACTTTGACGTCATCTAAGGTAAACTTTAAATAATCTACATTTAGTTTCGTCTCGGTGAGTTGATAATCCATTTCTACCAAGTCGGATGCGACGTAGGCGACTTCTCCCATAAATGCTCGGTACTTTTGCACGGTCATCTGGCGGCGAATTTCTCCCATAAAACTAGCTTCGGTAAAACCGTTTTGTCTTAAAACTAACTCAAACCGTTCGGCATCAAATATGCCCTTATCGTCCTTAAAAATATCGAGCACCTGCTTCTCGACCTCTTCATCGGAAGTCACCACCCCTGCGTCAGCAGCTTGCTGATAAGTCAAGCGTTGCTGCACAAGGCTATCGAGCACGCTTTTAGCGAGACCCATAGCTGCTGGGTCAAATGCACCACCATAAATCCGAGAATACCTCTGGTAAGTATTTTCATAAGCCCGCCGAAACTCTTGGTAGCCTATCTCTTGACCAGCCACCTTAGCCGCCACGCCACTAAGGCCCCCTCCCCCTCTATTCGGAGTACAAACCCCAAAAAAGGTCATAGCGAGCATCGCTAAACCGAGCATGATATAAGCAATCGAGTTTCTGCCCGAAACAGCCTTTTTAAGGTTTCCGCGCTCTAACCTTCTAGATTTCCACTTAAATAAACCTGCCATGACACCGCCTAATACGTTTAAAAATAGCCAAAACCTATTTGTAGCACATTTTTTTCAAGCATGTTAATAACTTGTTTGATATATCTAATACAAAATAAATTGTAATTTGCGTTTTCGAGCCTTGATCAAACAGGGCAAATGTCGCTAATATACATTAATTATTTGGGATAGGAGAATTACGATGATCTTCGATTGGCTAGCTGGCATGTTTTCCAACGACCTCGCGATTGATTTAGGAACTGCCAACACGTTGGTATACGTCAAAAGCAAGGGGATCGTAACCGATGAGCCTTCGGTGGTAGCTGTTCAACGTGATAGCCGAGGCGGCAAACGGATTTTAGCCGTAGGAAAAGAAGCCAAGGATATGCTGGGAAGAACACCCGGCTCTATCGTTGCCGTACGCCCAATGAAAGATGGGGTTATCGCAGACTTCGAGATTACCGAAGCCATGCTGCGCTATTTTATTGAGAGGGCTCATAATCGCCGAACCATGGTCAAGCCTAGGATTATTATTTGCGTTCCCTACGGAATTACCGAAGTAGAAAAACGGGCAGTTAAAGAGTCGGCAGAATCAGCTGGCGCTCGTGAAGTTCACCTAATTGAAGAACCTATGGCTGCTGCTATTGGCGCCGGCCTGCCTATCACAGAACCTAGTGGTAGCATGATAGTTGATATCGGCGGTGGTACCACCGAAGTCGCAGTGATTTCGCTTGCGGGAATTGTCTACTCTAAATCTGTACGAGTGGGCGGTGATAAAATGGATGAAGCTATCGTCAACTACTTAAAAAGAAAATATAACCTTCTCATCGGAGAGCGCACTGCCGAGCAAATTAAGATCGCTATTGGCACCGCATACCCCGACGACGAAGTTCAAACCATGCATGTTAAGGGCCGAGACCTTGTTGCTGGGATACCTAAAACGATAGAAATCGCTTCTGAAGAAGTTCGAGAAGCTATCTCTGAGCCGGTCAACACGATCGTAGAAACAGTTCGGATTGCCTTAGAGAAAACGCCACCAGAGCTAGCTGCAGATATTGTTGATAAGGGGATTGTTCTGGCTGGTGGAGGAGCCTTGATCAAAAACCTAGATATCTTGCTGAGAGAAGAAACTGGCCTTCCCATTATGATTGCAGATGATCCTTTAACTGCGGTAGTATTAGGTAGCGGTAAAGCGCTTGACCAAATAGACGTTCTTAGTGGGGTCACTCTGGGTTAGATGAAGTTTAATAAAAGGAATTTTACACTTGCGGCGTTAGTAGTTTCCCTACTTTCGCCGTTTTTATTTGTATCGTCTAGCATGTCACCTTGGAAAGACGACCTAAAGCTACCAACGATTCTTCAAGAAGTGGTGTACCCGCTCGAATACACTTGGACCAGTGTTGAAGGCTTCGCGACCTCGCTTTGGTCTAACTACGTTTCTCTAGTGCATACAAACGACGACAATCGAGTGCTAAGAAAAGAGTTAGCGCTGCTAAAAGCCCAAGTGGCCGACTACAATGAGCTTCATCTAGAGACAAATCGGCTCCGCAAGTTGCTTGGGTTTATCGAGAGGTCGAAGCGACCTATGTTAGTCGCTAAAGTGATCGGCAGCCCGGTGATTAGTCCATTTTATTCGATAAGATTGTCGAGAGGAACCACAGATGCCGTTCAAGTCGGAATGCCGGTTATTACACCCGAGGGAGTTATTGGTCGAGTCATCCGAGTCGGTTTGAATTTCTCAGACGTTTTATTGATAACAGATTCTAACTTTAACCTAGATGTATTAGTTCAAAGAAACCGGATCAGAGGTGTCCTTCGAGGGTCTACAGCGAACACTTGCACCCTTAATCTCCACAAGCGCTCGGAGTTGCGAATAGGAGACACAGTAATCACCTCTGGAATCGTCGGAGGCTATCCTAAAGGTCTACCGGTAGGCGAAGTTATTAAAATCAGTTACAGCTCTGATAATGTAACTCAGCTAATCACAGTAAAACCCTGGGTAGATTATGCAAGGGTCGAAGAAGCATTCATCATTCCTACTCGTGATAAGGATATTCAAAAAATCATAGAAACGGCCGGTAATGAGTGGATTCAAAACACTGTCAACAGAAGTGGAGGTGGGTGATTCAAACTTTTGAAGACAGTAAACTTGGACCACTATTTTCTTGGACTTCCCAAGCCTTTCAAGACTTTCGTTTTCATCCAATTAACGAAAAGTTTTTGCCAAATATTATTTTAACTATCTTTATTTGTTTTCTACAAACCAGCTTGGTGCCAAATATATTTGGCAAATATATCTATATTGACTTCGTCACCATATGGTTGGTCTATACTTTTGTCTTTCATAGATTCGGTAGATCACTCGCTGTAATGATCGTCGCATCGACATTCTTAGAGAC
>JANQHA010000186.1 GCA_028282865.1 Oligoflexales bacterium | reverse complement strand
ATATCTTTGGCCAGTTTGGCTAGAAGTTTTTCGCTTTCCCAGATCGGTTTCGCAAGTCCACGGTCACTGTCCATAAGGTTTTGCAGCTGGTTGGTGGCTTCTTGAAGTTTATGAAACCTTGATGCATTTTGGGAAAGTTGCAGCACATGATCGTAGTCTTCGGTACTTGGAGAAAAGTCATCTAACTCCTTGATTCGATACTGGAGATAATCACGGTTTCTTAGTCGCTCTTCGAAGCTTTGAAGATGGTTCTTAAGAGTTCTGTATATTTCTAGCGCTTTCGAGTAGTGCTCTTCGACAGGCACTAGATGATTTTTTTTCGCCAAAAAAGCGTCGAGATAGTGGCAGTGTTGTCTAGTATCTAAGAGTTTATGGTTCTCTCGTTGGCCAAAGATATCGATCAGTAGGCTCCCGACTTCTTTAAGAGATTTTCCCGTGATCTGAACATCGTTGACCCAGGCCTGAGACCTGCCGTTGTGGGTGAAAACCCGCCGAACGATCAAAAGTTCATTTCCCGGGCTGCCTTCTATGGAAGGTATGCCTAAATTTTTAGCAAATAGGGTAGCGGGGTGAGTTTTAGAGAGCTCGAATTCGCCGCTGATGGTTGCCTGGTCGCTGCCTTTTCGCAGCGATTCCGGACCCGCTTTTGCTCCTAGAAGTAGGTTGAGTGCTTTTATTAATATCGATTTTCCGGCCCCAGTTTCACCCGTTATAACATTAAATCCATGGCTGAAACTGATCTCTAGCGACTCTATAATCGCCAACCCTTTGATGGATAGATGAGTAAGCATGCTCGGGCCCTCTGGTGTCTTTTCCCTTGATATCACGAAGACCTATAGTAATTCAATCTTTGGCACCATAGCCGGCTAAAAGTCTCAGCCGGCCCATTGATCGATCGAGATGTAATACCCCAATAAAGTTAAAGAACCGTTGACACCGCCGGTCGCCGCAGGTAAAAAGTACCTTCCTGTATTTCTGGGAAGTGGGCTCTTAGCTCAGTTGGTAGAGCAGCACACTTTTAATGTGCGGGTCGATGGTTCGAATCCATCAGGGCTCACTCTTTTAAATACAGATTTGGCCGAGTCCCTATCGTCTAGCCCGGCCTAGGACACCGCCCTTTCACGGCGGCGACGCGGGTTCAAATCCCGCTGGGGACGCCATCGCCTCATTTACATACTCTGGTATCTTATTAAAAATATATTAATAATTATAATAATTTAAGGTTTATCCGCTATAATTTTATTGAAAAATAGTATAAATCAATCTAATTATAATTAGAATTTATAGTGAGGTAGCCATGATTAAGCTTTTTCTATTAGCTTTTGCATTAATTGTAACATCAACCTTATATGCAAAGTACCCGTATCCCAGTTATAAGGATGGATCGGATACTTTTTTTGAGAGCCGATATGATGATTCTAGAAGCATTGAAGCCGGTATGATTGCTCTATTGGACCCTACCAGTGAATGGAACAAGAGAAGTGCAGACCCCCAGTGTTTGCCCAATATTGCCCGCACGATTATGGGAAAGGTCGCAACCGGAACAAAAATTAAGGAAATTCAAATTGAAGATAGAGCGCAGAGTTCAGTGAGCATTGATAACGGTAGGTCCTTAAAAGAAGGCAGAGCCTGGAATGTGTTAGTTAAAGAACCGAGCGATGATAATGAATTTGGTGATGTGGTTTTTGGTCATGTTTGTTTCCATAAAGGCTTTAAAATAAAAAGGTGATTGTCACCAGCTACGGAAGTGAAGTTTACATAACTGAAATCGATTGCAACTTTTTTTACAAGCTTTCATTTGATTCAATCTACCCAAGAAGATAACGCTATGAAGGTGCTCGCTCTTTATATCGTCCGGAAGGAAAACGACAGGGCCTTTCGATTCTTATTATTGAAGATGAACTCTTGCCGCAAACTGCAAAAATCACTGACTAGGACTTTCATTCTCCGAAGTTCGCGTTCATATGACACCAGAAAAGCGAGATTAGGATTATTCTGCCGCTATTTTAGCTTTTTATACACCCAGGGCTTTTCTTCGGTAGCCCTATTTTTTACATAACGAGCTATATATAGAGTGTCGCCTTCAATTTTCACTGTGTGGACTCTAATACTACCTACTGATGGTCTGGCTTTTTGTTTGCTGCTATACCTTCGACCAGTTATTTCTTTGGCTTCACCGACTACCCAGTCGTCGTAACCCCAAGCTTTATTCTTGTTAAACTTCTTTTTTACACTTGCAGTGTACACGGTCCCAGTAATTGAATGGACAGAGTAAGCGTAGGTACTCCAACCCTCTAGGTCAGAAGAAGTCTCTTTTTCTACGTCGATAAAGTTATAGTTGTAAGAAACCCTCTTTTTATCCTCACTGCAATTTTGATCATTAAAGTTTTTCCAGTTTATTATAAAGCTATCTTGTGCAAAGTGTATTGATTCAGTGAATGGCCTGTGATCGGTATCTTCTCTAGACACGCATCCCATTGAGTATGTTTGGTCAACGATTCCAGCTAAAACGAATGGGTTTTTCTTGGGTTGAGAACCGTCGGAGCTTTTTGATTTCTTTCCGCATCCGAGTGTTAGAACATTAAATATTAGTAGCGCTAATAATAATTTCATTTTTACTCCTGATAATGGTGTTTTTCCGAGAATATATGTAGAGATGCCTAAGGTCAACCTCGTGTTAACCGCTGCTCACTACCCGGTCGGTTGAGTTGAAATTTGCTATAGATATATTTTTAGTAATGTTCAAGTCTCTTAAATAAATAACATATGCTGTTTGTAAAATTAAATAATACTAATTATAGTTTGTTGTCTAGTTGTTTCTTTTGGTTGAGAAATTACTAGTCACTAATCTGCAAATGAAACAATATGTCTGCAAGGCTGTTTAAGTAGTTAGAACTAAGGATAAACCACATGAGTATATCTAAAGACGCAAAATTAAATCGTGAGGCTTGGGACAAGTACAGTGATGAATATCAGAAGCTGCACGGCCCTCAACTAAATAGGAAAGAGTTTGTTTGGGGTGTTTGGTCAATCCCAGAATCCGAGCTAAATGCCCTCGGTGATATAGCTGGGAAAAAAGTATTAGAGCTTGGTTGCGGTGCAGCGCAATTATCGGTGGCCGTGCATCATATGGGTGGTGAACCAGTTGCAATTGATAATTCACAGCAACAACTCAGCCATGCCAAAGAGTCGTTAAGAAAGAATGGCCTTTCCTTTCCACTGCATCATTGCAGTGCCGAAAGTTTACCGTTTGATTCGAATGAATTCGATATGGTGTTTTGTGATCATGGGGCAATGACTTTTTCCCCCACCGAGCCCACTTTAGCCGAAGTAAACCGAGTTTTGAAATCTAACGGCATTTTCGTATTTAACATCCAAAGCCCCTTGCACGAAGTGTGTTATGATGCTGCGAATAATTGTATAGATAGCCGCCTTCATCAAAATTACTTCGAGCTTGGTAGGACAGATGATGGCGACGGCCATATTTACTTTCAGATGCCTTATGGTAAGTGGCTTAAGAGCTTTAATGAAGCTGGTTTTAAGGTTTTGGACTTGATTGAGATCCAGGCCCCTAAAGATGCCAAGTCCACCTACGATTATGTTGGCAAGGAATGGGCGCGAAAGTGGCCAGCTGAAAATATTTGGCGGCTAGAGAAGGTGAATAATTGTGATTAGAAAGGAACTTCGATGATATACCCGATGTTTGCAATGGTGTTGTTGACATTTTTAGTATTTTTTTACGGTATAGCAATGAGGGTTAGATCTGTTAAAACCAAACAGGTACCTGCCGAGTATTATAAAATCTTTCGCTCTAGCCAAGAAATCCCTGAACGGATCATTCAACATAAGAATCACGTCGATAATCTTTTTCAAATACCGGTTTTGTTTTATGCGGGCTGCATTATGGCGACAGTGAGTGGAGAGCTCACCACTAGCATGGTGATATGTGCGTGGGCTTTCGTGTTTTTACGTATCGGACACACTATCGTTCATCTTACTTATAATAAAGTGCTACACAGGTTAGCTTTTTTTATACCTAGTAATGTATGTGTTTTGTTACTTTGGATTCAATTGGTGCTTCGTTAGGTTTAAGTTATTTCTTTTTTGATGGCGGTTTTTGGAGGTATTTCTTAAGCACGGGGTGTTTGGAGACGTTTCTTGGAAAAGATGTCCAAGGAGTCATGTTTCTCAGCTTAAATATCGACGTCGCTGATATTCTCATAACTGTCGGTTTACCACCAGACATCGGGACGAATGGATCTACACTAGTTTTTAATGCTGCTGGCAAAAGAACGAACGCGGCTAAAAACAACGAGGTCGCTCCTCTAAGGTACCAGAGTAAGTTTATTTTTACGGAGTGGATGGATTCGATAGTCCTAGGCCTTTTTTTATCGATTGGGTTTTCTTAATTATAGCTGGTAGTCTCTCGAGATGTAAATCATTCGGACGGTGAACACTAAGAGTGCTTTTAGAATTCGATTATTTAATGTAAAATATTGACATTATTGATTAAATTTAGGTAACTACTTTAATGTGGTTGATTCTGATACTATTAGTGCTTGGCATTTGATTTCTGCTATTTCAGTTAAAGGTTAGTTTCAGATGAAGAAAACAATCACCCTGATGACAGTGTTTTTGATTTTTACAACGATTATTAGCTGCAGCCCGGTCAGTCATTTGACATCTGGCAAGGAAGAGAGGCACGAGGCTGGTAATGGTACGGAGGCTCGTATTAGAAAAGCTCTTCGTGACATGGGGTATGACGTAAAGGCTGAGAGCCAAGGTTACTCCAAGCTTTTTAACAGTATGGATAAAAAGTGGGATGTTTTAGAGAAGAAGTTTGAAGCCGTTAGTGATGGCAATCGCAAAATGTGTCCTAAAGGTAGGGTGCTGATTAAGATTGAGTTTTCTGAACTCTACGGTGTAGTTAACAGTGATAATTTGCCTGAAATAACCTTAAACACACATGATGAATCTAAAAAGACGTTGTCATCTTATCGCAAGAGCGACCCAGCTACTATGATAGGCCGAGTCTTGACCATTATGACTCAAATGTTTGACGCTAAGGGCTATGCTGGTTGTCATGAGGGCTCTGGGGCGAAGCTGCAGTTTTCCTCAGGTTTGCACGATATTATGTTAGCGTCAGATAAAAATTTTAATTTGCTAGCTTCTTCGATTGAAGCAATTAACAGCTTTTTAGAGTCGAATAAAAAAAATATCAAGGAAATGTATGTTGGCCGCGATCGTGGCAATGATTACGATGAGAGTGCTGGTTCTTTTACGATATCGGTTGAGTCAAAGGCTTTCCCGGAGATTGTTAAGGTTATGAAGAAGAAAAGATACTTTTTTTCTGGTTTCAGCGAGCTTAAGAAAGTAGTAGAGCAAAATAAAGGCAAATGATGTCACTGATTATTTGTTTTTACGATACTGTTTCCAGTGGACGATTTCCGGCGTAACGAAATCTGAAGATAAAAAATGCTTTATCTCCTTTGCAGGGGTTTTTGATGTTTCAGAGTCTCCAATATTGAGGCCTGAATCTTCATCATAAAGAAGCCAGGTGAATTTTGCACGACCAGCTGTTTTACCGTCGGTCTCCTCGCTAGGATGATTCGACTTAAAAAATATATTCAGGCTCTGTATCTCGAGTGTTTGATTTGCAAAAACTCCATTCATTTCATTTACTCCCAAATAAGGAATTTGATCTTTGATCCTTATTCTGCCACGGAATTCAAGAACTTGGCCTAACTCCCCTTCTCGTTCGTTGTAAGCAGTCACCTCTATGAATGAAGGGTCACGAACCTCCGACACTAAAATTGAGCCAAAAGTTTGATTTGCATATTGGAGCTCGCCTTCAGGGGTATCGGCAAGGTGAGCTTTACCTTGCTTCATGGTAATATTAGTTGTTTTGTTATCGCCGAGTTCAATCATAGCGATGAGATTATCTGATTTCGAGGTACTGACTGCCTTGAATCGTGCAACTAATGGTTTGAGCTTACCTTTGTCAAGCCTATCAAATAGATCTACAATCGGGTTACGTCCTGCTTCTTCGCCACTTCCAGAATTAAAACACAATTCAGAAGCTGCATAGCTGCCTGTACTGCAAATGGAAATTAATAATAAGCTAAACCGAATCAATCCACGTCTCCTAGTACCTAAGGTAGAAATACCTACACGCTGCAAGTACCAGCGGTGTACCAGAATTTAATGGTTTTAGTAAAGTGGAGTTTAGCGCCTCATATTTTTAAGTGTGCTAAAAAAAGTACTACTTGGCACAGCCATGTTTGATTTAAAAAATCCATACTTTTTGTAGGACCGTGTTTTACTTCCATATCGAAATTCGGCGATATGAACTCCAAACACTCGTAACTCTCCATTATGCATGGCTAAAATAGGCCCGCCTGATGAGCCACGGGCTGAGTCACAATCGTGGTGGAGCAGTGAGTTTATACGGTTGCGGTGTCTGATATTACAGTTTTTATGAATACTGGCCGTTTGGCCATATTTAAAGTCACCGCTGTAGCCCACTAAATCAATTTGTGCTGGAGCATTTGAGACTGTTGCACTTTGCACGGATAGCCAGCCATAAATCTTACCAAGGGGCTTGTCTAGCCTAAGAATTGCCCAGTCACGAATTGTTATCAATGTTTCTCCATATTCTTCGACTGTATAAGTAGACTTATGCTTAGACTTCCCGCCAATGTAATTTGGATGGAATGAGTATTTTTCTTCGTAAGGCTTACCGGACTCTGGGTCAATAACACAATGCGCCGCTGTTAGGACCAGGTCTATTGCTACTAGTGTGCCCGTACAACCCATCGACAGTCTACCAACAGCTCTTAAAGGGTAGGTGTTTGTGGTGACAGCGGTTCTGTTATCTATTCCGTAAACATTCTTCTGCCGACTGTCATCCTCGCTGCCACATCCAGTGACTACAGCGAGAGCCAGCCCAAAAAGTAGGCATCTCATCTGTCTATCCTCAATGAATTAAAATTAGTTATGGCTACTGAGTATCGTAGCTTGGCCATGTGGTCAACTAAAATCTCTGAAATTATTATTTTTTATGAATTTAATTAGTCGTACGAAGCTTTTCTAACTCAGATGCCTTGTATACGGCGGTTGAAAATCCGTTGGTTATCCATGCCTGCTTTAGCGAGTATTTGTCCATTAGCTCTTTGTAGAACTTTAAATCACCATGCTCACTAATAGTTCCGCTGGGGATTAGGGTTCCACCGATATCTTCGGTCGGATTTTCAGGATAAAAAAAATGGTTATGAAGATGTCCGAACATTTCATAACCAGCCAACTGGGCTTTTTTAAGTTTAGGCTCGATAAACCTAAAGTCTGGTGTTGAGTCTTCCTTGCCGCTTAGCATAAAAATACGCATATGGTTGTCTTTAATTAGGATGAACGCTTGAAACTCAGTTAGGTCATTTGGAGTATCCATTAGTGATAAATGGTGATGAAGCAAATTGGCCTCAAGGCAGCGAATATCCGAGATAACCCCAATCTTTTTTTGAATTATCTTATCGAATGCAACGACTGAATCGGGACCAAATCGGCTTATATATAGGTTTCTTTGATTTGTAAGTAAAAGGAATGGGTCTAGATTTATATCGTAGGAGGTGACGAAGTTTTTTATGGTGGCAATATGTGGTGAATTTAGACTTTGATTTGATAATAGTTTGTGGCTGATAGGAAGTTTAAATTTTAGGAGCTTAGTGTCTTTAATTGAAGTTATAGAAGCAGGGTTGAGTAGGTCACAGGCAAATGCAGGGTTAACGAAAAGTAATAGGGCTACGATGGCGGCAAAGTACCGGCGTAAGTTAGGCTTCTCTTCAGTTGATTTTAGCAATGCTTACCACGCCTTCGTTCATCCTTGGAATGAATAAGTGCCCACTGCTGCTCTCAATACCAATATCTGCCGACCCCTTCATACCGTAAAATATTGTTTTGGCCTTCCCAGAAGGTTTGATCTGAAAGACCTTGCCGGCGACCCAATCCGAAACAATAAAATTTCCTTTTTTGTCGACTTCCAAGCCGTCAAGATTTCCTAGAGGTTTCTTCGTTACATACCGCATCTGCTTAGTTTTTAAGTCTAGGCTATAGAGTCGGCCGCTAATTTTAGTGGACCAGTCTTTGGTTAGACCCCAGGAAGCTACGTACAGCTTCTTATTTAATACTAACAAACCGTTTGGAGACTCATATTTAGGTCCCTCGGCAAATGTTTCGACCTTTTTGTCTTTTGTAATCTTATATATCCGCGATGCTAGGGTGTCCGATACGTAAAGTTGGCCGAGTGAATCGATGGCGAGGTCATTTAGAAACTTAGCTTTTTTGATGGGGATCCTATAAAGAATCTTTCCTGAGCTGATATTAACACCGATGACTCTGTCGATATCAGTGACCCAAAGAATGCCGTTAAAAGACCTCATTCCTTTAGGTGCATTGAGACCTTTTACCCATGGGCTTAAGCGCTGAGGCATTTTTTTCTTGGTACTAATTTTAGCTATCCAGCCACGGCCATTTTTTTGGTCTCCCGATCCGGCCACATTCGATATAAATGCGAATCCTGATTTTAAAT
The DNA here is from genome assembly GCA_028282865.1 of Oligoflexales bacterium. Lineage (GTDB taxonomy): Bacteria > Bdellovibrionota_B > Oligoflexia > Oligoflexales > CACXFL01 > JANQHA01. Next base: position 7,337 of record JANQHA010000186.1, on the reverse strand, counting down.
CGACATAAACACTCTCAGGATTCTCCGCGTTTTTGAATTCGTGCACAACTGGAGTGAACTTAGGGTAACCATCAACTTTAATAGTAAGATCTCGGTTAATGGTTGTGTTTGCTGCTAGTGAAACTGGTAAGGCAAATAATTTTAAAAAACTAAGCATCCTAGCTCTCCTAATCACCGTCCCACTATTCAGGGTGTTTGAAATGATTCGAAAGTACCCTTCTGGTGATTTTTTCTAACGTTAGGCAGCAAGTGTAAGGCTCCATGAAACGAGATATAAACACCAGGTGCCGCTACCCGTGCTGCAAATAAAGCTTCGGTTACATTTTGCCTCGCGTCGGAATCTTCAAATCCGAGAGGTCGCATAGCACCGGTAAAAACGACCGGGGCTGCAGCCGAAGAAATAGCATCATAACAGGCTTTTGCCGATTGATCCATGGTATCTGTGCCGTGGATTACAACCACCGGAGTTTTGTTGGTGCAAAGCGACTGTATAAGTTTAGTAAGCTGCTCCCGATCTACTGAGGTCATATCAAGGGAGTCTTTGTTAAGAATTGAATGAAATTCGAGTTGATTGTAAGGAAGCCTTAATTTATCTGTTATGAATTTTTTAATCTCGGAGCTTCTATTAAGCAGCGTTCCATCGCTTTCATTATAAGATTTATCGATCGTTCCTCCGGTTGTAATGATATGGGTTTTCATCTCATTCAATTTAATTTTGCTCTCCTTGAACCTTTGCCCAGGTGTCTTTTAGAGTCACAATCCGATTGAATGTCGGTAAATCAGACTGCTCGTTTTGTTCTCGGCAAAAATAACCAAGGCGCTCAAATTGAAATGATTCTTCTGGCTTTGCATCTTTTAAGCCTGGCTCCACAAAACATTTGCTAAGCACCTGCAGCGAGTTTGGATTTAAATGCGACTTGAAGTCGATTCCCTCTTTTTCTCCAGCTCCTGGGTTAGGTACTGAAAATAGCCTATCGTAGACATTTATAATCGCACTAGCGGCATGCTTTGCTGAAACCCAATGGATGATACCTTTAACTTTGCGACCATCTGCGGGTTTTTTTCCGCCGAGAGTGTCGGCGTCATGTGTGCATTTGAGTTCTGTGATATTGCCGTCACTATCTTTGATGATTTCGTTGCATTTAATAACATATCCATAGCGTAGTCGTACTTCTTTGCCTAAGGTTAGTCGGAAAAACTTCTTTGGTGCCTCCTCCATAAAGTCACTTCTTTCTATGTATATTTGCCTGCTAAACGGTATGTCTCTTCGCCCCATTGTTTCATCCTTGGGGTGATTTGGTACGTTAAATACCTCTTCATGGTCTTCAGGGAGCGAGTCGATCGTAATCTTAAGCGGATCCAAAACTGCAAATGCTCGCTTAGCATTGTTTCCCAGGTCTTCACGTGCACACTCTTCCAAGGTACTGACATCAATGATCGATTGTTTTTTACTAACACCGATGCGCTCACAAAAGTTGCGAATGGACGCTGGTGTATATCCACGTCGTCGCAGACCCTGAAGGGTAGGCATTCTTGGGTCGTCCCACCCGGAGACGTGCCCATCTTCGACTAGTTGTCGGAGCTTTCGCTTCGACATAATTGTATAGTTGATATTTAACCTTGCCGACTCAATTTGCTGAGGATGACTTTCCGTTTTCAATTCATCTAAGATCCAGTCATAGAGGGGGCGGTGGTCCTCAAACTCTAAAGTACAAAGTGAATGGGTAATATTTTCGAATGAATCTGATAAACAATGGGCAAAGTCATACATCGGGTAGATGCACCAGGCATCTCCAGTTCGGTGGTGAGCGACATGACGAATCCGGTAGAGAGCAGGGTCTCTCATATTTATGTTTCCAGATTTCATGTCGATCTTTGCTCGTAGGGTGTGGGTGCCTTCTTTAAACTTTCCTTGGCGCATCTGGTCGAATAGATCAAGGTTTTCCTCGACGCTCCGGTTTCTGTAGGGGCTCTCTTTGCCAGGTTCAGTTAGAGTACCCCGGTACTGTCTGACCTCGTCTGCTGAGAGTGAACATACATAAGCTTTGCTGTTTTTTATGAGTTCAACTGCACATTGGTATAATCGTTCGAAGTAGTCGGAGGCATGAAAAAGGTTTGAGCCCCAATCGTATCCTAGCCATTTAATGTCTGACTTAATGGCCTCCATATACTCCTCGTCTTCTTTTAGTGGGTTGGTATCATCAAATCTCAGGTGGCAGACCCCACCCTCATTTTCAGCGGCGGTTCCAAAGTTTAGGCAAATTGCTTTAGCATGGCCAATATGTAAGTAGCCATTAGGTTCGGGAGGAAACCTAGTTACGACCCGGCCGCCAAATTTACCTGATTTGAAGTCGTTTATGATAATTTGACGAATGAAGTTAGAGGTTTTAGGGGTTTCGTTGTTAGGTGTAGTGTCCGCCGACATTTCTAGCTCCCATATTAGATCGAGGTCTTTTTTACCATATTGTAGGTGGTTATGGGAACGGTGATTGCTACACTAAATTAAAAACCTCGGAGTGGCTGTGCCAACCCCGAGGTTACTAAAGAGAAGGGTTTCTAAAAAACCTACTAGGTTTTAATGGTTGGGTTTAATGGGGCGATTTTTCTTTTTTTGATTCGCTCGACCAAGGTGGTGCGGTTGAGACCGAGTAGCTTTGCGGCCTGATTCTTATTATGATGAGTCCGCTCAAGAGCTTCTAGAATCATCTTGTTTTCGAGGCTTTCGATGTATTGTGTTAGGTTTATGCCTTCGCTGGGCAGAGTAAGGCGGTCTGTGGGGTGGTTTGCCGCTATGTTTCCTTGGATGGTCTGAGAGATCGGTGCTAATGGCATAGTCCCAGGTGACACCTGCTTTTGGTCGGATTCTATAGGGCTCAAAGATCGTCTGATTTCTAGTGGTAGGTGCTCAGTTGAGATCTCGCCGCCGTTTTTTAAGATGACTAGCCGTTCGATTAAGTTCTGAAGCTCGCGAATGTTTCCCGGCCATTCATAAGAACACAGGAGTTCGATTGCGGTATCGCTTAGGTAGCAAGGACTACTTAGGTTGTGAATGCGGTTTGCAATACTTAAAAAGTGATCTAATAAGTCGACTATATCAGCCTTCCGGTCTCGCAATGGCGGAAGGGTGATAGGAAGAACATTAAGCCGATAAAATAGATCTAATCGAAAGCGACCTTCTTTTATCGCTTTATCGAGGTCGATATTGGTTGCGGCTACTACCCGAACATCGGCTTGCTTCAAATGACTGCCACCCACCGAGGTGAATTGTTTTTCTTGTAGCACCCTTAGCAACTTTGCTTGCAAACGTAGCGGCATATCACCAATTTCATCGAGTAATATAGTACCGCCATTAGCAATCTCGAAATGTCCAGCCCGTCTCGAGGTTGCGCCAGTAAATGCACCTTTCTCGTGACCAAATAACTCTGATTCTAATAAATTTTCTGGTATGGCACTGCAGTTGATCGGGACAAATCTTTTTTCGCTACGATTTGATAGCCGATGCAGGGCGGATGCTATGAGCTCTTTGCCAGTACCGCTTTCTCCGAATATGAGCACTGCACTGTCTGAACGGGCGATCTTGGCAACGGTTATCAATATATCAGCTATCGCGGGGCTGCGTCCGATAATTTCTGGAAAACAGTCTCGCCAGTTTGTTCCCGAAATTGGCTGCTGCGAGGCATCTGAGTCGAATAGGGAAGCAGCTTCGGTAGTATGCGAGTTTTGCTGAATTTTGTCAGTTGTGCTCATAAAGGAGCTTGCTCCCTTTCTAATTGGAACCTGGTGGCCAAAAAAACAAGCCGTTTTTGATGGTTTGATTGTTGAGGGTTCTATAGCGCCTCTAGAATTGAAGCGTATTCTTCCTCGAAATGTATTGAGTGGCTTATATAATAATCATACTACAGTTACGGGAAGTCGTGCAATTATGTTACAGGAATTTATTTCCTATATTCAGTAACCTAGGGACGTAACTAAGACTGATTACTAGAAAATCTAGTGAGTTTTTTAATGCTTTTCTTTCAGATAGATAGCATAATAAAAGCCCCTTAAAAAACTAAGAAATATAGGAAGATTACCCTGAAAGTCGCAATAGTTCATGATTGGCTGGATACCTACCGCGGTGGGGAGAAAGTTCTTGAGGCGCTTCTGGATATGTATCCCGATGCTCCTATTTATACCCTTTTTTATAATCCAGCTGGGTTACCTGCATCGATTACCCGAAGGAGGGTGGTGGTTCCTTTTTGGACACGTTGGTTGTCTGGGTTTCGGAAACTATTACTACCATTTCTTCCATCACTTATAGAATCGCTGGATTTATCTGAATATGATCTAGTGGTTTCTAGTTCATCTTGTGTAGCTAAAGGAGTGATTGTCAGGCCTGATGCTAGGCATATATGCTATTTACACTCTCCAATGCGCTATATATGGGACCAAAGGCACCAGTATTTAAAGGTTGCTCAAGGTATTCCTGGTCTTAACCTCTTGGCTAATATGGTAGGCAGCAATTTAAGGATCTGGGATGTTACTAGTTCCGCTAGGGTTGACCAATTTGTGGCAAACTCGAGTTTTGTTGCTGAACGTGTTAGAAGTTATTATCGAAGAGACGCTGTGGTGGTTCATCCTCCAGTCGGTGGTACAGAGGGAATCGCTGGCGATAGTCCCAAAGACCCTTTTTTTCTCGTAGCTGGGGCTCTGGTATCGTATAAAAGGTTTGATATGGCTATTCGGGCTTGTGAGTTAAGTGGCGTCCGGCTGGTTGTAGCTGGAAGTGGGCCTTTTGAGAGCTCTTTGCGAAGGTTAGCTAGCAACCATGTAAGCTTTGAGATAGCACCGAGCAGCGAGAGGCTAATGACGATTATGTCGCAGGCGACTGCTTTATTGCACCCCGGGATCGAGGATTTTGGCATACTACCGGTCGAGGCTATGGGCTGTGGGCTACCTGTGATTGCATATGGACAAGGAGGCGCTCTGGACTATGTTAAGCCTGGAGTTACTGGGGAGTTATTTTATAATCACACGCCTGAGGCTTTGGCTGAAGTGATCGGTCAGTTCAGTAAAAGCAATTATCGTCCTGAGGATTTACGGGAAATGAACAGCGGATTTAGCCTAGAGGCTTTTCAGAATAAAATGAGAGCTATTACGGCTAAGGTTATGGAAGGAGTCAGCTTGTGAGCTCCGTTAAGAGGCGCACTTTATTGCTGCTTATTAGGGTTACAGTCGACCTTTCTGCAGTAGCTGGTGCTTGGATCCTAGCTTATTGGTTAAGGTTTCATACTGGCCTTGATTATCCAAAAGGTTTACCTGGTATTGGCCTTTATTTACGCTTGATTCCTTTTATCTGTGTTATTTGGCTATTTGTTTTTTCTGCGGCTGGTTTTTACCGGCGTTCGATGCTTAGGCGATCTGCAGTATTAGAGGCTGTTGATATTATTCAAAGTTGTATCCTCGCAAGCTTAGCTTTTATAGCCTTTACCTATTTTTATAGCGAGTATCGATACTCCAGGATTACTTTGTTTTTTTTCGCTGTAATTCACCCGATCGGAATTATCACCGGGCGCAGCATCGTACGTAAGGCTCTTCGTTTTCGAATGCGGCAACAACCCGCTAGGGGTACTCTGATTGTGGGCTCGGGTTATGCCTTAGCTCATGCACTTGGCCTGGCGAAAACTAGCGATTTTATGATTACCAAAGTTATTGGAGTGGTCCTGGTAGGTGATCGCGAGCAAGTCGAAGAAGGGCGAAAGTTTTGTGACAAATATGGAATAAAAACTTACCAGGAACCAGAAGATTGGGCTGGTTTTTTGTCAGATAAACTAGTTCAAAGCGTGATGATTTCAGTTCCTAATGCTGCTTATGGCTTTTTAGAGAAGCATATTTACGAAATTTCTAATCAGGTACCAGATGTAAAAGTTATCCCTGATTTGCTGCGTTATTCGCGCTTGGGTGCGGGCATTGATATTGTCCAAGGGGTTCCAGTTGTAAATATCCATGAAAGTCCCTTGGAAGGGATGGGCAGCTTAATTAAACGGATGATTGACATCTTAGGCGCGGCATTTGCTTTAATTATCCTTTCGCCATTGATGCTATTGATCGCCTGTATTATCAAAGTGGCGTCTCCCGGGCCGGTTTTTTACCGACAAGAGCGTATGGGCTTAGATGGAAACACCTTCGATTGTCTAAAGTTCCGCTCTATGCCTGTAGATGTGGAAAAAGATACTGGACCTGTTTGGGCGCGTGAAGGTGAGGACCGCGCTACGCCTATCGGTCGCACGCTGCGTAAATATAGTTTCGATGAGTTGCCGCAATTAATCAATGTATTCCGAGGTGATATGAGTTTGGTCGGACCACGTCCAGAGCGACCGGTGTTTGTCGATCAGTTTAGAAAAGAAGTTCCAGGTTATATGCTGCGCCACAAAGTTAAAGCAGGGATCACTGGCTGGGCTCAAGTACATGGTTGGCGTGGAAATACCAGCATCGAAAAGCGCATCGAATACGATCTATTTTATATCCAAAACTGGTCGCTGTGGTTGGACCTTCGTATTATTGGTATGACTATCAATGAAGTTATTTTTGGCAAAAATGCTTATTGACTAGCAAGACATATCTTCAGGTAATTCGAAGAAGCGCCTCACATCCTTAAAAAATGGCTCAAAGTCTTTGGTTCCGGAAATATCTGGATACATAACGCTTCTGGTGTTGGTTGTGTCGTGCTCCATTTGAAGGCCATGACCAATTTCGTGATCAAATAAATTGGTCAAACTCTTACGCTTACTTTCGTTGTCTGAGCCTAAGCGATTGTATACGTAATCATAGTCAAATTCGAGCGACATAGTGTATACCAAAGTTTCATCAGTACCTGTAGGGCCTCCTGAGTAACTAATTCGTTCCCATTGCCCCCAACCAACCTTACCGTCTCGCTGTTGAAGGCCTTTGGTCAAGACAATATGAGAGTTAGCGTCGTCTGCATTGTCTACCAAAGCAATTACTTTAGCGCAGGTTCTGGCGTTAAATAAATCGACTAGAGATCGAAATTCATCCTGCACCTTCGAGTCTTCAGAGTTGACATAAAGCCGGTACTCTTTTTGCTCTCTCACGTTAGGCTGGCCCGCCTGGCCACAGGCATTTAGAAGGTATGAAAAACTAAATAGAAAAAAAATAGGTCGGGAAAAAGGGTTCATCATCAACATCCACATATAAGAACAACAACAGCAGCAAAAGGAAAAGCTCGAGTCAGGTGAGCTAGGTTCATTCTAACATATTTTAATATAATGTCAAGTTATTTTAATAAATTTATAATATTTTTTAATATTATTTTAAAATATTTTCCCTTTATAAAACTT
>JANQHA010000168.1 GCA_028282865.1 Oligoflexales bacterium | reverse complement strand
ACCATGAGGCTGGCTTCTTTAGATGATTCGGTACTTTTTACAATCATTGACCTGATTTCTTCTGAAGCCGAAGATGTCTCGTGCAGCATGCTTGACATGGCGTTATTGTTATCTTGAACCGAACCTGAAACTTTATTAAGAGTTCCAGCATTTCCAGTAAGGTTACTACCGACACTCTTAAGCTGTTCAGTGATAACACTGATAACTTTAATTGGTCCTTTAGTCATAAAGACTGAAGCAGTGAAGGATAAGATCATAATGACAATACCCCAAATCGCGATATTCATAACGACCCCTGATGCATTGCTCATCATTGGGCCTAGGTCTGACTCGATGACGTAAGCACCTTTTAGATCACCGCTTTTCATGTTTTCCATTTGACGACCTAAGATATCTTTTCCATCGCCCCATGGGCTATTGATTGGATTACCGTGGCATACTAAACAGCCTTGGCTTTTTTCAACTCGTACTGGACGATAGACAACCATGGTTCTATTTTTCTCATCATGACGCTTGATGTCTTCGTGATTAGGGTTTGCTGCAAATTTCTCCAAAACTTCTTTTTCAAAATCAGTCTGCGGGTAGTTTTCTGGGTTTCTTGGAGTAGCTGAGATTGCTCGAAGCTTATAATTACCTTGTTTCTCTCCCGCTTTACCTATATTGAAGGCGGCGATGATCGGAACTTTCTGAAGGAGGTCGTTTTTTTCTGATTTAGGAATATCTCCATTCGGGTATTTGTCTTGAACCTCTTTAGCAAGTTGCTCGAAGCTGATCGTTTCTGCTACGTACTCCCTTGACTTATCAAGTTGGTTGAGCATCCCGCTTGCGATATCTCCCGTTGTTGTAATACCGTCTCTCTCGATATTAATCTTTGCAGCTGTTACCGCAACGGCAACGCTTAATGCAACTGAGATGGCTATTGATCCTAAGATTTTCGCTTTAAATGACTTAAACATTCCGTTTACCTCGTATTACCGGTTACAAATCCCTCACCCAGGGAGCTTCGGTCTGAGCTGCTGATCGTTTAGTAAAATTTCAAATTTTTTTGTAAGAAAAATTAGTCGCGTGTTATTTTTGGTTGTAAATATTAGCTTTTTTTCGAGTTTTATTAATTTTGCCAAAGTTATTTTTCTTTCTAAGAAGCACAGGAGGGGCTTCTTAAGTTAAGATGTTGTTAGGAAAGTGCGAAAAGGCTTGTGGTATATGAAAAAACTTTTAGTGCTGAAAACCTTATCATTTTTTCTCGTCATAGCAACAGGCTCTCGATATAGCCTGGCTGCAATGGGCTCTTGCACTCTTACATCTTATAATAGCCTTCTAAACGACGGATATGGGAACGGCGTTACTAAGCTAAACCACGCAATAATAGATAGATTAGCTGGAGGTAACGCAACGAAGCGACCATCCTATCTTGCTAATTACTCAGACGAAGTTTTAAAAATTATCAATAAGTTCCTAAACCCGCAAAGGAACCACTCGTTGGATTACCGACAAAAATTGGAGTATGCAGTAACGTTGCTGTATGGGGACGGAATAGTTCAAAAAATGATGAATTTTTCCAGAGGAGACAGAGAAAGTACTTTATTATGGTCTAATGAGCTTCAGTTATCGCAAGAAACGGTCGATAGAGTCTACGAACTTTGTAAGCATGTCGCCGACAAATGATAAGAATGGAGCTTATGGTGTTTCGCATTATACCGTTAGTCCTAGTGGTTGCACTCTGTGACTCTTGTCGCCTTCGCTCGACATCTAAGGTGTCGGCGAGTGAGCAGCAGATAAGTTTTATGAACTCTCAGTTAGACTACGCTGATTCTCTCTCTAAGTATGCTTCCACGATCAATGCCGCAGGGCAGCAAGTCCAACGCTATCGTAAATACTTAAAAGA
>JANQHA010000132.1 GCA_028282865.1 Oligoflexales bacterium | reverse complement strand
GAAGGTAATACTGAATTGCCAATGGTAGTTTGGCTACGTGGCGACGAGCCCTACGTAGAGGATTTTTGCCTCGACGCCGAAGCAGCAATGGACGCACTGGGTATAAAAAGATCTAGGTTAACCCAAATTAGCGGACGAGAACTCAGAGTTGGAAGGCTTCGTATTGGACGTTACACCCGGCCAGTATACCGCACAGAGGATATTGAGACCTACAAAAGCTGGACCCGCGCTACTGCGACTCATCAGCGCTCTTCATCAGCAATCAAAGAAGCAGCGACCAAACTCGAAGAACACAGCGAACTCCTCGCTGACAAACTCGGGGCCATGGTGGCGACTCATACCAATGAAATCAATCAGTCGATTGGAAAATTAAATGAACAGACTGAGCACAACTACTTAGAATACCTGAAACAAACAAAAAACCTTACCGAAGATTTAAAGCTTAGATTCTTTGAGCACACTCAAAAAAATTACGAAGAACTGCGCCTTAGAATCGATGCTTTAACAATGGCCATTGACGGATTAAAGCCTCAGACTCACGCCCTAGAGAACCTGTCGAATCATATACTAAAACTTCACAGCTCAGTCACAAGCATGAACCTAAACCAGAAAGATTTCCAGCAGCAGGTATGTTCTTTCAACCAAGCCGTAGAAAAAAATGAGGACTCTCAGCTTAATTTGAACCGAGATATCGGCAAAGCTCTAAGCCTGGTTATTCAGTTCTTACGTGAGCAGGCCTCAAAGCAGGATCAGATTATGAGTAGCTTGACACCGGCGGTAGGTAAACCTGTTGTTAATAGAACTAAGCCAAGGCGCCAAAGGCGTCGCCTTCGACCGCGGTTATAAGGGCTGGTGTTCACGAAGGTTCAGAGTGATAGTCGCACCTGAGAAGATTAAATCACTGACAGATGCCAGACTGCCTTGCATGATATCTGCTAGCTTAGATTTAATGACGACTTTAGGCACCGAAATCGGGCGAACATTATACCAAATGGTCATGCTCTCAAAGCCTTTGACTTCAGATTTAGCAAGTCCTTCAAAACCAGCAGCTTTGATCTCCCACTTCATAATATCATTGAACTGCAGTGGACCCGTATAGCCATCAGGCATCACCGATGAACCGGTCTCATGAACCTGCATAAACCAAGTCCCGTGAGACTGAAACGGTTGGCCCTCCTTAGAGATACCTCTGGCCATACTTTGCTCTTTAAAGATAAAACCATCAAAGTCGCGGCTATCTTGAATGATCGGCCCAAGTTGAGATGGTCGCGGTGGAGTGAAAACCGGGTGACCCTTCACTGGCTGAAGAGGGTTTTGCTCCCGAACTACCTTACCCCACCTAGGGTATCGGCTTAAGTCTTCGCTCTGCAGCTGAGGCTGATCGCCCACTGAGAACATCTTTGCCAGGTCGACCTCACCCATAATGAGGCAGTTTAGCTTTCCGGTAGGGTTTAGCCCGCCACCACTTTTAAGGAGCACGACCGCTACGCCATTACAGAGCTCTAGACCAGTATTAGCCTTCACAACCACGTTATATATCGCCCGAGCAATGGGGGCATCGCTATCGGCCTCGTTGCTATCTACAATAGCATCGCTGCCCTCAGCAAAGTCCCTGACTTTCTTCTTTTCTTTGTCTCCCCCCTTAAAGGCATCACCTTCAGAGCAGCCGACAACCAGCATCAAGCTAGCCAAAGACAACAAAATATTAGATAATTTTAGCACTTCGACAAATCCTTCGACCTTGGGTCTGGGTTCATATAATGGTCTGAAGTACTTTTCGGTGGGTTTGCCGGGGAGCTTTAAATCTAGGTGTAAGTATCTGTTTTTACTTGTTTTGTTTAAGGTAAAATAACCCTAGATTATCACGCTTATATTTTAATACCTTATAAATTCACTAGCCTACGTAAATAAAAATTCATAATTTGTTTTAAAGCTATGTATGTAGTAATAGAGGCCTTCTGAGAATAATAATACTTAGGCGGCAGTTTTATGAAATTCTGGGATATCGTTATATTATGCACTTTTCTTTTCTTATCTGAGCTTCAGGCAGCTTCAAAACCGACACCATGTGGCCCAACGGAGTTTGATTCCACCCCAATCTTGGCACACGAACAGATAACGGCAGAGGCCAAACTTCAGCTAATAGGCACCATAAACCCGAGGCCTAACTCCATCGCCCAAGAATTTCCTGAAGCAATTCAAGCCTTGCTTAAGATACCAATCGGGCAAATAGATGGATTTAAAAATTTTAAGACAGAAATATTAATGCACAAAAGGGCTATAACTGTCGGCGAAGCACTTGACAATATTGACCGTTTTGGCCGGAACTACCAAAAAATAATAACTGGGGTTTTAGCTCGACATATCGATATTCAGTCTCTACAGAGCATCAGTGAGGTATTCGACCTTAACTCACCGACAGTATCAAAAATAGCCAGATATGAGGCACATTCAAACCCTCGTGTAATTAGAACCGGTACGCCACGAAAATTAATTTATAGCGAAAAGACCGAGCAACTATTAGTCTACGATCATCCTGAAATACTAAAGCAAATAAAAGGCGATGCAGCAGTTTTTCCGAGCCACCTTGCCGAGCTAATGATTGGTTTTCATAGTGGCGAAGTTATCGGACATAGGGTTTTTGGTTACGAGCTACATGAAACGTTAAGTAACCATAAATTACAAAAACTACCCGCTCAACTTCAACTAAATGAAATTGAGCAGGTAACTGAATATGACCTGCTGGTTAAAAATTGGCACTCTAGTTCTAATGAAACAAAACCCCATGATTTGGCATTCATAGAAGTGAAGTCACGATCAAATGAGATAGACTATGATAAATGGATGCATCGAAATAGGATTGAAAAATGGATTGCTAGGCTTAAAAGGCAGAGAAAGATTCTCGAGAAATTAGGTGTCAACGCTCACCAGGTGCTGTGGACTCTAGGAAGCATCGGAGAAAAAGCCGAGGCCCATATAAAAAGCGAACTTCCCGGAATAGAAATTATCCATCAGTAAGCAAAAAATATCAGTATCTTGTGGATATTTAGCTACTTTGGCTACCTTAGACCAGAAGTGGCTTTATTTTTCGTGCTAAAATTTATAATTAGTAGCTTCTAAAATAATTTCCATGTGAGAGCCAATGTCTAAGCTATATAAGGCATATATTGGGCTTACTGCCCTATTCTCACCACTAGTTACACAAACAGCTACGGCAGCGTTTGCAATGAACTCAGTTTCAACCATATAAAGCATAGGCAGGCCAAGCTGATCCCAAATATCGAGGTTAAACTTCGAACCCTCAAAAATTTGGTCGCTCTGCCCGGATCTGTGGCTGACAGATATCCTAGGGTCATAGAAAACTTGCTCAAGATGGAGCCATCTCAGGTTAGTGGGTTTATTCACCTGCATGACAAACTACTAGTAGACAACCCAAACCTTACCGTTAGAGAGGCGGTCAGCGAATTAGAAAAATTTGGCGAAGCCTACACCATAGCAATTCGAAAAGCGGTTTTTAAAGGCGCTGACAAAAGCGCTGCTCTCGACATCCTAAAAACATACAAGATTGAATCATCATTTGTCACCAATCTACGCTACTTTACCGTGGCCCACGGTAGAAATGCTACTCCACGTGATACGGTTCTCGCCCCAGATATTGCCAACAGCATCGTCATGGAAGGTGGAAACCCCCAACGTATTTTGTCTATTTTTTCCCAAGCTAATTTTGGCTTTTGGACCGAGCTCATTATGGCACTTCATACTCCAGACGTAGTTATGCATAGCATCGACACCTTTGGCATCAAGAGCGTTCTGCATATAACCGACTTTCCCACCAAATTAGCAAAGATGGATAACGATAATAAGAGCTTAAGAAAAGTGGAGTTTGATCTTATTACTGAAAGATGGCAGACGACTTCGGGGGAGGCTAAAGGATTGACCGTAGTCGAAATTAAATCTCTTATAAAAACACTGCGCCCAGCCAGCTCCAGAAAGGAAAAAAAGGCACTTGAGTCCTGGATTTGGCAACTATCTCGGCAAAAAAAAGTTATGGCATACTTAGGGATTGACGCTCACCAGGTACTATGGACATTGGGAGATATAGGCGCTGAAGCTCGCGCTTTTCTAAAAACAAGAATGCCCGACCTAGAAATTATCAGCAAATAAAAAGGTACTAATTTGCTTTATTGATCATCGAAACCATTTTCGCTACTGTTTGATCGCCATCGAGGCCAGTCGTATCGAAAACAATAGCATTCTCAGCTTGCT
>JANQHA010000044.1 GCA_028282865.1 Oligoflexales bacterium | reverse complement strand
TGACTGGGACGCCAACGGAATTAGTGATTTCGCCAATTTGGTCAATAATTCCTCGAAAGTCCCTTTGGCCTTCTACCTGTATAAGCTCTTGCATGGTGTTCAAGTGTATTGCCAGCGCATCGGCTTCGATCATAGCAACTGCGGACTTGCATAAGTCCAAGCTGACATGATTCGGTGACTTTAGCTGCGATAAGCCAATGTTAGCGACTAGAAAGATATCGGGTGCAAATTTTCGTACTTGAAATGTCGGGGCGTGCTTAGGGTTTTCGAGAGCAATACGCTGCGAGCCAACTCCCATCGGAATATTAAAGGACTGCGCCGCTAATGCTAATCGGCGGTTTATTTCAGCCCCTTTTACAACCCCCCCGGTCATACCCGTGATAAATAGTGGAGAGTCAAAGGTTTCTCCGAAAACTGTCGTTTTTGTATTTAGCTCGTTCCATGAAAGGTTAGGTAACGCGTGAGGGATAAAATTTAATTCGGAGAATCCGTTATACCTGTCGCTGGACTCGACGTCTTTTTGGTTGCAGATACTTAGGTGCTGGTTTTTTCGAACTATCCCAAGTAGATCGTCAATCACTGCATTTTGACCATGGCTTATCTTCGCATGAATCGCATGCTCTGAAATTTTTGTCATCTGTTCGATACTAAACTCAAAGCGATCAGCAGAGGGCAGGGTAATAGATATTCGATCGGTCGATTGAGCTAGATCGGATTCCGGTAGCTCAACAGTTAGATTTAGGTCCGTTCCCGATATTTCTACGACTTTACCGAAGCCAAACAGCGCGCTTTTAAACTCTAAAGGTGGAAACAACGAGATCCGCGAACCTTCAACTTTTGATAAGTTTGATGTCATGGTCTCTTTAGCCCAAAAAAAATCATATCTTAATATTGCTGGAGTCTTATAAAATCTCGCCAGCATTGAGAGAAATTCCTGCATAATCTATGATCATTCAAGTAAACGAGCAAGAAGTGATTGTATATTGCTAGTTTATTTTTTAAAATTAGTAAAAACAGGTAGTTAGATGACTAAGATGATAGAGGTAAATCGGGTTCGAAAGAGCTTCAAGGATGTTGATGTCCTCGAGGATATTAGCTTCAGTGTCGCAGAGGGTGAAAAAGTAGCTCTTCTTGGCCCTGGAGGAAGCGGCAAGTCGACTATTTTGAAGATTATCCTGGGCATTATTGAGGCTGATGCGGGTTCTGTGAACCTCTGCGGCACGGATATGGTTGGGGTGTCTGCCGACGAGCGGCAGAAAACACTAAGAAATGTTGGAATGGCCTTTCAGCAAGGCGCTCTTTTTGACTATATGACTGTCGCCGAAAATCTGACTTTTGCCATGGAGCATATGACTTCTAAGACTCCTAAGCAGATGGAAGACAAGATTACGTCACTGCTAGAGGGAGTAAAGCTTGGAAAAACCAAAAATATGCTGCCCCACGAACTGTCTGGTGGTATGAAACGTCGTGTTGGGATCGCTAGGGCTTTGGCTACGGACCCTAAAGTGGCGATTTTTGATGAACCTACCTCTGGTCTCGATCCTGTTACTTCGACGATTATTTTAAATATGATCGATGCATTGATCGACGGAGATAAGGGTAAGACTTCTTTGCTATGTACTACAAACGTCGAAATTGGTATTCGGTATGCAGATCGAGTGATTTTAGTAAATGAGGGTATTGTCGCGGCAGATGGACCCTGGCGAGATTTATTACTGGATGGTCCAGAATGGGTCAGGAATTTTCTGTCGGTTCGATTAATCGGTTTAGATCAAGATTATGCCGTTGAACTTGATTTACCTCAAAAGTTTATAGATGCCCATTGGTAAGTAATATCATGACCTCTCTAAAGAAAAAGAAATCTCCGCAAGCTCTTATATTCGATATCGATAATACCGTATTTGATTGGGTTACCTATTATGTAAATTCATTGCAGGCTATGTTGGGAATCGTTGAACGGCATATTGGAGTACCTTATTCTGATCTGGCTAAGCAGGCTTCGAAGGTTTTTGAGGCTCATGGCTCGATCGAGTATCCATTTTTAGTTCAAGAGCTTCCTGCGGTTATGAATTTTTTTGGCGACGATATCGATGCTATGTTAACCAAGCTGGTCGCTCCAGCCCGGGATGCTTTTAAAACGACTGCATTGCATCACTTAGAACCCTATCCAGGTGTTGCAGAAACATTTGTTGAGTTAAAGTCAAATTATCCCAACATTCCCATTGTCGCGTTGACTGACGCACCTAGGTATGTTGCTATGTGGAAGCTTAATAAGCTTAAGTTGTTACCGTATTTTAGTGCGGTTTATGGGCTTGCTGATCCGATTATTCCGACCGATTCCAAAGTTGGCAGAGTTAAAGTGGATCCTAGTATCTTGCTAAAACACCTGCAGCAAGTAAACTTTAATTATCAAGGCACGATACGAACCTTACCCGATGAGTATGAGAAGCCAGGAACCCGCGGGTTGAAAACTG
>JANQHA010000015.1 GCA_028282865.1 Oligoflexales bacterium | reverse complement strand
TACTTTGCTGTTAAGATTGAAGGCCGAGATAAATTTGGTCTTAATCACCCAAAAAAGAAATTCATCCCATTAGGACCTTTTTACATCGTATGGAAAGCGAAAAAGAATGCCCGACTCGAGATCTCTGGTTTTATGTGGGCTTATCAGGTAAAAACCGTAGAATTTATAAAGTTTGCCGATAAGTTTTCTAAAATGCTTCCTTCTAATAAAACCAAAGGCCGCGTTAAAAAAGGCTTTTTGCTATTTAGGCAAAAATGTATGAGTTGCCATCAAATCAATGGCCAGGGTGGTGTAATAGGTCCAGAGTTAAATTACCCAACTAGCGTCGTCGAATATATTAAGCCGGAATGGCTGAAGAAATGGATACTTGATCCGGCTTCTGTTCGGGCCGGGACAAAAATGCCCAAACAGTTTAGCGGTAATAAGAAAGATCGTGGGCAAGTTGAAGATATTATATTTTATTTGGAGGCTATGTCGAAAAGAAAGATCACTCCCTAATATAGATATTAATATTTCCTGGGTAAGATGCTATTTTCCTGGCATTTTTGAATGTGTCGTGACTGACTTTGCTTAACCCATCACTCCAACCAGGTACATAGACAAATACTCCTTTGATATTTAGATTTCTAGCATCTTTAAGAGCTCTACGTTCAGAACGCTCACGAATATTCAGATAATAAGGTATTTCTGGCCTGTCAGAATGAATGGGAGCATCCTTAAATTCACTGATGTGGTCTTTAATCTTATGATAAGGCTCGATAAGTGTTGCCGGTGCGGTCCATTGATTAAACTTCCACTTAGGCTTTCTAACGAGGGGCTTTAATGTTCCAAGCATCGCAATGAGTATAAGAGCTGGTGCGATTAGGTGGGTGTATTTTTTTCTGAAAGTAACTTGCTCTACAATAAATTTGATAGAGAGAAAAGCGATGATGAAGAAATAGGGTAGCACGACAACATAGTAGCGACCTAATCCAGCTAGTGCGAAGGATCCTTTATACCAAAGCACTGACATCACGATGAAATAAGAGGTTGATACGTATAGACAGAGGCTAAGCATGAGATTGTCTCGAAACTTAGCGAACCAAATAACTATTCCTAATAAAAAGCAAACCAGAAAGACTGGGTCTAAGGTCCAAAATAGGTCTAGGTAGTGGGTTAGGGTCCCGTAACCGTACATACCTGCAGTAGTCGGGTAGCCCTTGGTAAATAGAAATAATAGAGCTCCTGTATGGTAAAACCCAATTGCGTTCCAGAGAAATGCCGGTAAAAAGGTCGCTACCACGACGAGGCAAATCTCTCGAATTCTTTGGGGGCGAGCGCTCTTTAGGAGGTGAAGTGAGACTACAATAGCATGAACAACGCACGGAAGACCCATGTCAATCCTAGCTAGAACACAAACTCCTAGCACTAAGCTAGACCAAATAAACCTTTGTCTTGAAATCAAATATATTGACCAAGCGCTACAAAAGGCTCCAATAGGTTCAGTTAATGCTGATACAGATGCCCTAAATGGTACGTAAGACATGGCGGCAACTAGAAGGATAATAACAGCCGCTGTGGTTTTGTTTTTTATAATAAGTGGCTCGAATGCTTTATAGATAAAAATAATCGCGCCAAGGCTCCACATGGTATTAAGTAGTTGAAATAGGAATAATCTTGGAACTGACATGGGTGCAATAAGATCTACGACAAAGAAAAAAGTAGTGTACAGTGGTTTCGACCAAATTGAAATGAGCCCCCATAAAGACTCTGGCATATTTAAGCCAATATTATAAACATCCAAAATGTGTGAGTAGCTATCAGGCTCCCATCCATACTCAAAAAAGTGCAATAGATAGCCTAGTCGTACTAGAAATCCAAGAGTAATAATAATAACTAGTGGAGATTTGAGTAGTCGTGCCATTTAAGATTCCTATGGTTTTGCAGATGCCGATAGTAAGACAGCTAATTTTAGGGGTCCAATTTTTTTTACGTGTATACCAAGGTGGGTGGCTTTTTTTGAAAGAAGAAGGCTTCGATGCTTCGGTGAGTTCCATAACAGCCAAGTGAGCTCCATGTAGCTTCTACCTTTAACCCGGTTTTCACCGATAATCTGTAGATTTGATCTCGAAATAATTTCTTGGACCATCTTTTTTGATCTGCGATCGTGAATAATTCCGTTCGAGAATGCCAGTGATTTAGTAGCGCTGTCAAGATTAATATCACCTGTTTTTAAAGGGGCTAAGCCTTCACTTGCCCTGACCTGTGCAATCCATTTTATGAAGTTTTCTTTGGTCTTTTCAAAGAAATAGCTATTGCTAGTGAATGGTACTTTAACCGAAGGTCCGTTTTTAACTGGCGCAAGAAACCATGTCGTGGCGCCTTGCCAATCGTTAGCTTTAGGCAAACAGCTTATGCTCAAAGTTCCGTCATTAAGATTTGATGCGTCGACCTCAAGTTCGTAATTGTCATTCTGTCGCATAGCTAAGCGTTTCTTTTGTCCACTTGCTGCAGAAACGTAGTCTGCTTGGTAGCTTCTGCAATAGGTATCGAGTGGCTTTTTTGCCATTTTATAAAGCTGCCGGTCGGTTGTGGAGATCCTGCCACCCGCTGGGAAAGTAGCTATCCATGAAGAATTGTTGCCACACGAACCCCAAGCAAACGAGTGATGGTGGTTTTTACGCGCGTTGCTAATAGCTTGCACTTGAATGAAGTCTTCTTGAAGGCCGAGATTTTTTACTGGTTTGAATATTTTTCCAGAAATTTGCGACTCGTAAACACCTAACTTCCACAGATCTAACGGATGGCTAGGAATATATGAGTTGCAAACAACCTTTCTAAAAGCGGATGCCAAATCGGTCCTAATTTTAGGTTGAATCACAGCTAAAGCCAAGCTGGGGTATAAAAAAAACCAGCCTAGCAATACAAAGATCGTTGTTAAGATAGAGTGATTTATCAACGAGCTCAAATTAATTAGATTCCAGTAGTTTGAAAATAGTTTGAAGCTGCATATTTGATGTACCTTCATACAGTTTTCCAATCTTTGCATCCCGGTAGAATTTCTCCGCAGGGAATTCTTTGATAAAGCCATAGCCACCGTAGATCTCTAAGGCTTTCGACGCTACTTCCTCGGCGACCTGAGAAACATGGTACTTCGCCATTGCCGCTTCTTTTACAAAAATTTCGCCGGCATCTTTTTTTCGCGCTGCGTTGTATACCATTAGTTTAGCGGTTTCTACCTGGATAGCAAGGTCAGATAGTTGGAATTGAATCCCTTGAAATTTATCTAAGCTACGGCCAAACTGCTCCCGCTCGCTGGCATATTTTAGCGCACCAGCAAATGCTCCCTCAGCGAGACCTAACATCTGAGCAGCGATGCCAATTCGACCTTCATTTAAGGTTTCAATGGCAATTTTATACCCTTTGCCGGCTTCGCCGATGACGTTTTCTTTGGGAACTTTGACATTGTCTAAGAGCACTTCACAAGTCGAAGAGGCGCGTATACCTAGTTTGATCTCTTTCTTTCCAAGGGAAAATCCAGGCATATCTTTTTCAACGATAAAGCCGGTGATTCCTTTGTATCCTGCTTCGGGGTTTATGTTTGCAAATACAATATAAATACTGCCTTCTTTGGCATTAGTAATGAAAATCTTTTTACCGTTTAGTAGCCAGTGATCTCCTTTGTCTTCGGCGGTAGATTTCATTGCGAAAGCATCAGAACCGGAGTTTGCCTCGGTCAAACAATAACATCCGACTTCACTCGAAGCTAGCCGAGGGAAGTATTTCTGTTGCTGTTCTTTGCTTGCCCAACTAAGGAAGATATTGTTTACCAGTGTGTTTTGGACATCTACCAAGACCCCTGCTGACGGGTCTACCTTAGATAATGCTTCGACTGCTAGGCAAGCCATAAAAAAACTACCACCAGCTCCGCCTAGCTCCGCCGGTATCTCAATGCCCATAAGGCCAAGTTCAAAGAACTGCTTAATTAATTCGGGATCGAAGCATTCTGTTTCGTCCATTTCTAATACTTTAGGGCCAATTTGGGATAGAGCGAACTTCTCTATTTCTTGTTGAAAAAGAAGTTCATCTTCGTCAAGTGTCGTGAGTGCTGAAATGGCCATAGGATCTCCTCTTTGCGTCAAAATTTAAAAATACCCCGACTGCGTTTGAAATTTCACCCTGCGTTCTCGGTAAAAATACTCCCTGCCGTACTACTCTGGTACTGTCTTCGTCGTATTTTCACCTGCGGCCTTGCCTGAAAATCCAACCACGATCGGTATAGTACCTAATGTTTTAGCTTTATTTTAGGAATTTTTCACTAGTATTGGGTGGATAGGGGGTGGATTTTGACTTAGGAGGCGGTTTGCGTCTAGGAGCTGCTGTTCTAATTCCTGAATGCGGGTGAGAGACTGTTGGTAATGAGTTATAGTCGATGGGCTTGGTTGCTGATTTGGGGTTTCTAAGTCTTGTAGCACAAGAGTTCTACAGTCCTGTAGCACTTTTTTACTAAGTTTATCTGCATTCCTTTGCTGCTCTCTAAGGTAAGAAAACTGTGGGTTTAGGTTACCAGCTTGGAAGATCCTTTGCAGCACCGACTTAATTCTAATCAAAATGGGGTGCTTAAGCGAGTCTTGGGGGTTTCGGCCGAAACTCAGATTCAAAGTGTTTGCTGATTCCCTGTTAGCTGAAATAGTTTTCTGGTCGTTATATTGGTGTATCAACTCTTGCTTTTGGGTGTTTAGGGCATGGATCTCATTTTTGAGCTGGTGTTCGATCTCTTTTAACTGGCGGTAGCGTAGAGATATTTCTACCAGGTGCTCGTCTGTGAAAGGAAGGCCATGAGCGTGGCTCATGCCAGGCATTCTTGATCTGATCAGTTGCAACCAAAGGTTCTTTCCCAAAACTTCGATTTTTTTTGAGTAAAACCTCTGAGCATTTTCAGCATAGATTCCAGCCCAATGGACGAGTGACCTCTGTCTTGGTGGTAGCATTGGTTTGCGCTTAACAGCATGCGAGAGCCGTTCAATATTGATCGATAGTTGACCTTGCAGGTTTATAATTGAGTTTTTAATGTTCAGCAGCACTCTTTTCTGAATACTATGAGTGGATAGGTACCTTTGATATACCGAATCGAGTTGGCTCCCTATGCATTTTGTCTCTTGATCCCATTGGCTTAGATTCATACTAGATTCCGGCGGTCCTTTCTGCGATTTTGCCTCTTATTAAAGTTAGGGCTTCTCAAGTTACTAGTCATGGACTTTGGTCTGCTAGTTTCTAAGTTTTTAGATTCCAAGTATTTTTCTAAATAGTTTCTCGAAAGAGTGAGTCGCTGCCGACATTCATCCATTGCATCTAGGTTGCTTTTATCGAAAGCTTGCTCATATGCTGTTGCTAGAGAGTGGTTTGCTGGTAATGGTTTACTATTGTTTTTGGTATCACTATTCTTGCTTGGGTTGTTGCTTGATAACCATGAACACATTTGTGAAATTACTTTTTTCTCGCTGGAAAACCGCTCTCTTAGTTGATTGATGCGGGATGTGATTCTCTCGATGCGCGAAAAAATCCTGGTGACGGCTTCTAGGTTTTCTAAGACTGACATACTCTTTTTTGATTCAACTAGCGTTCGTCCAAGTTTGATCATGACATGATTCACTTCGTCTTCGTCTAAACTTATTTTGGTCGTTTCCTGCTGAATCTGACCTAGAAATTTTTTTAGTTTTGAAAGTTGAAAATTGAACCGTAAAGAATTTTTGTTACTGTGTGAGGCGTACTCTACCCAATCAAGTGTCATGGAGCTGGTCTTAATAAGCGATTCAATAAGTTCTTTGCGCTCATTAAGATGACTTAAAATTAACAAAAGTTCTTCAGGTGAGCAGACGTCTAAGTCGGGTAGCCCAAGGTTGTGTTCAGTTGTTAGCTGGTCTTTCTCCGCCTGGTTCCAAGACTGGAGCTCGTTAACAATGTGAAGCTGGTTTTCAATATATTTTAGTCGAGGCTCGTAAAGCTCCCTTGCTATTTCCCCACTATGATAGGCCTGTTGGAGTGAGATCTGTAGGCCTACAAGGCGCTCATGGTGACGACGAAGTTCAGTCGCTTCGCAGGTGCTTTGGTTTTTTATATTTTGGGCGTCCATGCTCCTATTTTCTCATGTAATTTGATAGGAGTCGACGGGGTCATATTTTCCTATCTTAGTAGGCTATTTTCTCCCAGTAAGTGACAAAAAGTATTGATCTAATACCTCGACAAATGGGGTCACTATTGCGGGAGCTTCCGAGCCTCTAGAATTTAGTATTTCCCGAGGTGTCATGGTACCGTAGACCTCGCGGTTTCTTTTGCGCGCGTGGGATAAGACGAGTCCTTCCACTGTAGCACCGGCATATAAACCTCTAGACCTGGAATATGATAAGACATGTGCATCTGGAAGCTCTCCGGACCCGCTTCCTTCGCCTTCCGGCCCAGCCGCCCAGCTCAAGTCTACGCCAATTTTTGCTGATGCTCGCTCAAGAATCTGTTTGCTATCGTTGGCTATGAAAACTAGAACTGATTCAAACCACTGAATACCAATTTGCAGTCCAAAGTTAACTCCACCAACTGTAAAGAAAGATGGTGCGCTCCACTCATCCGCCGGTGTTTTGCAGCTAACCATACCAGTGCTTCCTTTACCGCCCCAGATAAGTCCAGCTTTGACTACTTTCATCGATGCGATGCATTTAGCTTGATCTAATACATAGCTTGGAATGGGTTTGTCTGACTCCATACGGTTTTCGATAACTTGCACTCCATACCTTACCCACTTCTCGTTGCTCGATTCAGCAAATGAGCCATGGGATATTAGAGTGGATGCTGCTATCAATAGGGTTTTACTTAGCATGGAAACTCCTTAAAATATGGGCTAAGAGGATTTATAAGGCTACTGAAATTATACAAACAAATAGCTGCGGCATCAAACCAGCGAATGCTATATATTATGGTCGTTATGGAATCGAAAACACTTTACATCTGTGATCTTGCTACCCTCGGCTACCAACAGGCTTGGGAAACTCAGCTCGCCGCTCATCGCTTGTGCTTAGACGGAGAGGTGGGGGGGATCATTTTGACTTTAGAACACCCCCCGGTGTTAACCATGGGAAAGAATTCTAGTAGCGAGCATTTGTTAGCCAACCCAGAGCAGTTGCGTGACCTCGGGGTGGGCTTCGTTCATACTGATCGAGGTGGCGAAGTAACCGCGCATGAGCCTGGTCAGTTAGTTTTTTATGGCATCTTGCCTCTAAGAAACTTTGGCTTAAGCCCTAAGAGCTACATTTGTATGCTTGAGAGCTTTATGATTGATACTCTGGCGGAGTTCAGAATTGTCGCCGAAAGAGACCCCAAAAATCCTGGCGTTTGGGTCGACAAAGCCAAGGTCGGCGCAGTCGGAGTTCGGATAAAGGATCGAGTAGCGATGCATGGTTTCTCACTGAACGTCTGTAATGACCTAACAACTTTTGAGCATATTATTCCCTGTGGAATAAAAGATCGGACAGTGACGACTGTAAGTCAGTTGCTGCAGCGAACGGTGTCTCGTGGTGAAGTGGGTCTTGTACTTAACCAGAAGATTCGCCAAGTTTTCAAAAACTTGATAGAAATCGATAGCAAGCAGCTTAACCAGCTAATTTTAAAGAAATAAGTTCGTTGTTGGTGCTCTTTGTTTCAAATGGTATACGATATGTTGTCAAAATAACGGGTGCAGAGAGGGCGACGTGGATACTCAACCATTAGAACCAGCAACTTCAAATGCCGAACAGACTGGTACGCTGAATAAATGTTGCTTGGAAACCATAGATCTCTTATCTGCTACCAACGAGATGATGGTTTGTGCTGGATGCAAACAGATTATAAAGATTTTTCGTGAAGAGCGTCCGTTTCGCAATTACGTTAAGTTTTGTGAAGGCCGGCAGCGGGCTTTGCAGACTGGTTTTTATAGCGGAGCCTGGGTTGCGGTTTACCAGTCCTATAGCGCTTGATATATTGACCTTGAAGTGTCTAATCCAGTCTAACTATGA
>JANQHA010000667.1 GCA_028282865.1 Oligoflexales bacterium | reverse complement strand
GAGTTTTCATCACGTTTCTAAATGTATACTTCAACAACTCCCTAAAGACGTTTATGTTTCGTTCGATATCGATGGTTTAGACCCTAGTCTCTGCCCCGGGACAGGAACTCCCGTCGCAGGCGGTTTGGGCTTTAATCAGGCGGTTAAAATACTTGTGGAGATCGTCAATTCAGGGCGAAGGTTGGTTGGATTTGATTTGTGCGAGGTATCACCTTCGCTAAATGATGGTGAATGGAATGCTAATGTAGGTGCTCGCATTTTATATAAGCTATGTGGGGCATTGATTAAATCTAATAAGTTGGTGGGTAAAGTATGAAGTATTTTGTGATCGGAGGAGCGGGGTATATAGGGTCTCATTTTGTGGCCGAAGCAATACGACAAGGTCATGAATGCCAGGTTTACGACAGTTTGGAGCTTGGTCATAAAAGTGCGGTTCACCCTGAAGCTGCGCTCTTAATAGGTGATATTCACGATACAGACTATTTGGCTAAAACTATTGATTCTTTTTCTCCAGATGCAATTTTTCACTATGCTGCTTATGCCCTTGTACCAGAGTCAGTTGAAGATCCTTGCAGGTATTACCATAACAATGTCGGAGGGGTTATAAGCTTGGTTGATGCGATGAGATTGGTCTCATATAAAAACCCTTTAATTTTTTCATCTACCTGTGCGGTCTATGGAACTCCGAACTCTTTACCAGTTTCAAGTGATATGACTAAGGCACCGGAGTCACCTTATGGCCATTCGAAGTTGTTTGCGGAGCAGGTTTTGAGAGACGCTGCAGCGGTTGATAGGTTTTCGGTTATGATGCTGAGGTATTTTAACGCTTGTGGAGCTGATGTTTCAGGCACAATTGGCGAGAATCACGACCCTGAGACTCATCTTATCCCCAATATTATTAAAGCGGCGCTGAATAATACGACTGTTTCGATATACGGGGACGATTTTGATACCCCAGATGGTACTTGTATTCGTGATTATATTCATGTGACGGACCTTGCCGAATCTCATATACTGGCGGCGAACTTCTTAATGAACCCACGGCATCAGGGTTTGAATTATAGTATTAATATAGGAACAGGGACCGGTTACTCAAATCTTGATGTTCTAAGGATGGTGGAAGAGGTGCTCGGAGCAAAAATTAGGTATGAGATTGTACCGCGCCGAACAGGAGATGCTACAGCGTTATACGCAGATTCGAGTGAGGCTGAGGAGTTAATTGGTTTTGAAGCGAAGCATTCTTCTTTACGTAATATCGTTGAGACTGCATATAATTGGCATAAAACTCTTGAGGCACGGAGCGCGAAATAGAAGTAGAAGTAGCGAAGCACGGAGCTGGTAAAGTTCCTCTCAGTATTTTGGTCTCTTGAAGACTTTTTAAACTGCCTATGGCTTTTTTATCTATATTTACTTAAATTACTTTTTATGTATCCGAGACGACTCATCATTGCCGACAGATCATTTGCTCACGTTTTTTTTCGTTGTCATAATAGAAGCCATTTTTTAAAGCCCGAGTCTATCAAGTTATTTCTATTGCTACTGTGGGCGAAGAATAAGTCTAAATACCATATTAAAATATTTGATTTTATCATTATGGATAATCATGCTCATATGGTTGTGCAGGCTCAATCAGCGGAACATCTAGGTAGGTTTATGAGAACTGTGAATTCTCAACTTGCTCGTTTTATCAATAGTTATTTTGACAGAGATAGCCAAGCTATTCGAGAGCGGTATAAATCTCCGGTGATTACTAATGCTCGTTATCTCCTTAAGTCTATCGAGTACGTTTGGTTTAATAGGTACCAGGTTTCAAAGGTTAGGCCAGATAGAGATCCATATTGTTCTGCATCTTGGAGGCTTAATATTGAAGTTGTGACCAAATTGTCTCGTAATACTGAGAAGCAGGATCTTTTGAAAAAATTACTTGATTCTTATCGTCATCTTCCAGTTGATGTGGGACCGTCGAGAAAATTTGTTAGAGACTTATTAAATGCAGTGATTTCTAAAGCTTCAGGTCTATCGCAAGCTATCTTTGAAAACTCTCATACTATCGGGGATGATATCGATGTTAGATTTCGAGGAGAATTATTGTCGGCCTTTCGGAGAGAAAACGTTCCTTGGCCATTGGTATAAGCTATAAATAACTTACAGATTCTTGGTCTGTATTTAGTCGATATTGTCTAATCTCTGAAAAAACCTAAAAAAACTATTAATCGCTTGTTTGGGTATTAAATTTCAATTTGTGTGAACGATTAGCCGGAACCGTTATCGTCGGCAATATACGCTTTACTAGGTTTATAGAATGACTCGCCCAAGGTGATCACGTCGCAGAACAAAAAAACACTGCATTATAGTTAAAAATGCTCCGAGCAAACTTCTCAACTTCTTTTTAAAGGGTCACGCTTCCTTTATGTAGTTCGGTAACGCACCTCTCTTTATTCTTTGTGCACACGAATACTCTCATTTTATAGTCGAAGCCCCAATTTTTCCCGGTCGGCTTCGCAGATAGTTTGAAACCAGGGATCGAAAAAGAGTGGTCTTCTTTTCCTAGTTTCAAACGAGAGAACTTGATTCCTTTAGGGTTTTTAATTTCGAGGCTCCAAGGTGCATTTTTCTGATCGTTGATAACCATAGTTCCAATTTTAACTACTTTTGGTATTGTTTTGAATGTTAGCTTTATTAGCTCCGAGCTGCTATTTTTGTTATCCACTGATACTAACACTTTAGAGTTTTTCTTCTCGGAAATATATTCTTTTGCAGCTGCATTTGAGGTGGCAAGTAGTAGGTGTGAAATTAATAGAATTCTAATCATTACTGACTCCTTAGTGACCAGGTTAGGTTTATGACCTAGTTCTCATTATACTCTTTCTTTCAACGCTCACAACTGCAGGAATGTTTTCGAGTTTACGTATAACCCCTTCAAGTTGAGGTAGATCTTTTAACCCTAGCTCAAAGTCTAAAACTCCAATCATATCTTGAGAGATTCTAATATCGGCTTTATGAACGTTTGCCCCACATGCCGTAATTGCCTGCGTCACTTCGGCAAGCACTCCCATCTTGTCTCGCGTTAATATTCTGAGGTATGCACAATGCATTTGTCTAGTTGGCTCATTTGCCCAAAGAACTTCTATTTTTCTCGCAGGGTCAAGGTCCAATGCCCGTGCGCAGCTTGTCCGGTGTACCGTTACTCCACGACCTCTAGTGATAAAACCAATGATTTCCTCGCCTGGAAGTGGGTTACAGCACTTGCTGAAGCTAATTAGAACATTATTGATTCCTGATACCAGAACCCCTTGATTAGACTTTGAATGTTGCACTTTTCTATTTTCAGCAACCTTTGATGCAGCCTTCTTAGGCTGCGTAGGAGCTTCCGATGGATATGCTTTCTCAACTAGTTCCTCGACGTTTATTCTTCCGTAACCGATTGCTATTAGAATTTCTTCGAGACTGCTTTCCTTTGAGGCATTGACGAGTTTTTCAATGTCGCCACTTTTTCGCAGTTTATCTAAATTCATTTTATGGTTGTCGAGAGTCTGGATTAAAAGGTCTTCGCCAAATTTACGGCTGTGCTCTCGCTGCTCTTTTCTTAGGGCAGATCGAATCTTATTTTTTGCTTTTGAAGTAATAACCCAATTCAGCCAATCTTTAGAAGGTTTTTGAGTGGATGATGTGAGCACTTCGACAATGTCGCCGGAGCGCAAACTTTTCTTGAGCGGAACCATACTTGAGTTAACTTTAGCTCCAATAGTGCGGCTACCGATGTCGGAATGGACTGCAAAAGCGAAATCAAGCGCAGTTGCGTTTCTAGGTAATGAAATAACATCACCTCTAGGAGTAAAGATAAAAATTTCTTCATCAAAAAGGTCTACTTTTACAGCTTCAAGGAATTCATCTGGATCTTTTAATTCACTCTGCCATTGAACAATCTGTCTTAACCAAGAAAATTTATCGCTATCGCCGCTAGCGGCCTGCTCAGTCTCTTTATACGTCCAATGCGCCGCAACACCATATTCGCATATTCGGTGCATTTCCTTAGTTCTAATTTGTATTTCAGCAGGTTCACCGTTTGGGCGGATTACTGTTGTGTGTAGCGACTGATACATATTTGCTTTGGGCATTGCTATGTAGTCTTTAAACCGGCCTGGCATCGGTTTCCACATGGCATGAACTATTCCAAGTGCCTCGTAGCAGTCCTTTATTGAATCAACAATAATTCTGAAAGCGAAGAGGTCATGGATATCTTCAAAATCGAGCTTTCTGCTTAGCATTTTTTTGTAGATAGAGTAGAAGTGCTTAGGGCGTCCATAGATTTCAATGTTTTTAAAGTGATATTTTTTTAGCTCGTTCTCAAGTATGCGAATCACTTCGTCTATATAGTTTTGCCTTGCCTGTTTTTTTCCTGAAATTTTCTCTTTGATATTTAGATAAATATCTGGCTTAAGAGTTCGAAGGCAAATATCTTCGAGTTCACTTTTGGTGCCATAGATACCAAGTCTGTTTGCAAGGGGGGCATATATATCTAAGGTTTCTTGAGCAATTCGTTTGGCCTTTTCAGTAGGCATCGCCGAGATCGTTCTCATATTATGTAGGCGGTCAGCCAATTTAATTAAAATTACCCGCAAGTCTTTGGCCATAGCCACGATCATTTTTCTAAAGTTTTCTGCAAGCTTCTCTTGGTTGGACCTAAACTTCACTCTGCCAATTTTAGTCAGACCATCGACTAGCTCGGTTACTTGGTCGCCAAATTCTTTCCGGACATCCTCCAAAGTAGTATTCGTATCCTCTACAGTATCATGCAGGATCGCAGCAACTATTGAGGCAATGTCTAGCTTTAAATCTGCCAAAATTGAGGCTACAGCCAGTGGGTGAGTAATATACGGCTCTCCGGACCTTCTTTTTTGTTTACCGTGGGCTTTTTGGGCGAATTTATAGGCTTTTTTAACTGTCTCTAGGTCTGCTTCTGAAGTAAATGCTTTAAGTTTATTTACAAGGTCATTATATTCACCTTCAGGTGTTGGTAGTTGTTTTTTAGGCGAGTGTTGCTCGGTACCGACCGGTTTACCCATAGTTATGCCTGAATTAATATTGATGTTCATACTTTCCATAAAGTAATCGACGAATTTTTATAAAGGTTTACGGGATTTTTTTCTTAAGCTCCTGAAACCACGGGTTATGATCAAATTCCTCTAATAGTTTTTGGCAGTATGCGACCCCTAACTCTTTATTAATATTTCCTTTACTGCCTTTTATTATGATTGATTCAAGTTCTTGATAAGCCCTTTGTACCTCGTCATTAATAATAAAAAAATCGTAGTCATTTGCATCTTCTATCTCTTTTTTCGCGTTTAATAGTCGCTTCCAACGGGTTTCTAGTGAGTCCGTTCCTCGTTTTTCTAGTCGCAGCCAAAGTGCTTTTAGGCTTGGAGGCAAAATAAATATTGCTACCGCCGCTTTCAATTTTTCTTTAGCAGTTTTCCATCCTTGAACATCTATCTCTAGTAAAGAGTAGTGATCTCTACTCTGAATTTCCTTAAGCTGCTTTTTACTAGTTCCGTAAAGATAGCCGTGAACATTAGCCCACTCGAGCATGTTACCTTCGGAGATGTT
>JANQHA010000653.1 GCA_028282865.1 Oligoflexales bacterium | reverse complement strand
TATCAAAGTCGGCGATCGTACCTAAGTGAAATTCAGCTAGTCGAGTATTAGCCAAAACATCAGTATTATCATCAATAAACCCAGCTATCGTAAAGCTATCATCGTAAGCTTGTTTAGCCCATTGAAAAACCTCTCGGCCATAATCTCCACCACCTACCACGATAATTTTTTTTGACATAAAGCACCCCTGATCTCGGAACCAAAAACCTTACAGATAGAAGTAATACAATAAGCCAAAAACTGCCAGGGTCAAAAATATTAGGATCAGATTTCTATAGTAGCCCCACCCACGGCGCACCTTGCCAATATCACCCATGATTTGACTTAAGGCAACCGTGCCGGTATTAGCATTTCCAGTGATAGGATGGAGCAAAAGTGAACCTACGAGTTCCTTCATCGAACCTTCGCTACCAGGCATATCTTTGGTAAGTTCATGCAAAACCATAGTAATGCGATCTGAGCAACTTTCACCAGACATATTCAAAATAGCTGCAGTTTCGCTAGTAAAAAAGCCATACCGACAGTTAAGAAGCACCAGCTCTCGGTCAATCCCCGGTAAACGAGCCAACGCGGCCTCTAATTGCATTAACCTTCGTTTTCCGTCATCACTATCGGCACCACCGAGACCCTGGTTTTCAAGAGCAGTGATGTCGGCATTCCAGATATGTCGACTAAAATTACGCGCAGTCGAGAACACCTTTACCCTTAGATCGTTATAAGATTCAAAACTATGATCTAAATCGGAATTTTTTAAAGCTCGAACTACTTCGTCAATTGTGGCCAACGCGCTGTCATGCTGTCCTGTCAACCTAATAAGGTAGTCAAAAATCTGAGCCCTCTCATACTCTACTATTTCAACAATGGCATCAATATCACCATCTTGGTATCTAGAAAAAAGCTTTAAGATCGCCGACTCACTCATAACCTGTGCCTCGCGCAAACCCCCTAGAAACAATAATTCCGTATATCATAACCGCAATAGAACCTTGATACACCAGCACCCGGCTGACATCTTGAGAAATAATACCTGATAAAAACAAACAAAGGAATAGACCAGTAGCAGCTAAATGTAGAGCGCTGCTCCAATATAAAAGATTTTGCCATCTGTATCGGCGCGCTATAGCGCGCCCTTTTAAGTAATGCCACCCAGCTTTCACCAGCACAAAATCTGTAGGCCAATACAGCCATAAATTAGCTGAATGATAACCATGCTCATGCTTCGAGAAAAACCAAATCAAAAGCATCGCCACCCCAAAAAAACCAGATAACATGCCCCAAAACAAAGATAACCCACCTAAAAACCGATATCCTACCTCCGGCCGGTATGAAAAACCCAATGATAAATATACAAAAACGATTGGGACCAACAGTAGCCAAAAGACGACCTGAAACCCAGTATAGTTTGCCTTTGAAGGAGGAGGATAATCATAAATCACCCGCCTATCTGAAAGAAGCTGTGTCCCAGGCAAAGCTCGCCCGGAATCATCAAACTGAGGTAGCTCAGCTAGATATTTTTCCAGAGAAAGTGGTAAAAACATTTCCTGCCAGGCAGTCATACGCTCATCGATATCACCATTCATCAGAACTTCCAGGCTAGAGCGTATGAATGGAAATCCACTTAGATGGTCACGAATGGCATTACGTAAATTGGTATCTGATGGAACGTTTTTATAAGCATCGAGTACATTGTTACTTAAAATTTCATCTATGTAATCTCGAACTCGCGTTGAACAGTTATCTAAAAAATATTGATAACGATAGAAAAGATTTTCCCTCTCAGAGTTCCAGACAATTTTATTAAAAAAACTTTCTTTTTGCTTGTTTGTCAGATTTATTTTCTCATGAATAACGCTTCGTTTTTCCAGTCGATAAATATTTAAAACATTGGCCATCGTAAAGACGTCCATTCGGTAGATCATACGACCGTATACAAAATTTGGAACAAACATAGGGTCGTTAAAATCGAAAACTCCCCAGTTATAAACAACATCAGTGCCCCGCTCTCGATCAACAAACCTCACCAGTGTGTGACCAAAGGTCGTATAAATCTCAGCTCCAACTCCAACAGTAATCAAGTAGAAATCGGTTTGTGAAAAATCTTTGGGAGCTGGGGGAATATAAAAATTATCTACAGGCATCGAATAGATTTTGGAAGCGCCAACTACGCCTAAATACATTGCAATAGCAAGAGTGCAGACAAAGGATCGGCAAGGTTTCAAAAAAATCTACCCCTTCTGTTTTCTCTCGCGACGCTTTTTAAGCTCTTCTTTTAGCGCCAGTCGAGTCTCTCGCCTACGAATAGCAGCATCATAACGATGCTTCTCTTCCTCGGTTTGGGGCTGTATACCGGGGATCTGGGCAGGCCTTCCATCAGCACCCAAGGCTACCATCGTAAGATAGGCGCTCGCGGTGTGGAAGGTCTCTGAGGTCAATGGATTCTCTGCGATCACCTTAACACCAACCTCACAGCTAGTGTGCGAAGTATAATTGATTGCTGCTCGGACTGTTACGATCCAGCCAAGGCGAATTGGAGCTAAAAAATGCATAGCATCCATAGAGGCTGTCACTACCTGCTTACGACAATGTCTTAGGCCACAAGTAGCAGCAGCAATATCTACCCATGACATCACAGTGCCACCAAAAACAGTGCCTATGGCATTGGTATGGTGCGGGAGAACAATTTCGGTCATCTCAACTTGACTATCTGAGGGAACTTTTTTTGCAGGCTCATTCACAAGGCCACCATTATTTTGGAGTTTATTTACTTCGCTTTGGCGAGAGTCTGTTTCTCATCCTGGCTACGACTGTACAGGGTAACTTTATTTTTGCCAATCTTCTTTCCTTCGTACATCATTTGATCAGCCATTTTTAATAGTGACTCTTTGTCTTGAGCATGATTGGGGAAAGAGGCCACACCAATTGAAGCTGTCAAAGACACATGGTTACCATCATCTAGCATAAACCTAGTATCCTCAATACGACGCCTAATACGCTCGCCAGCTAAGAAACCAGTGGTAGGAGTTGCTCCTAGCAGTAGGATAATAAACTCATCGCCACCGTAGCGAATCACGCTATCAATTTCTCGTGCAGTATCACGCAAAACATCGGCGGTCTGCTTCAATATACTACTACCTGCCAGATGGCCGAACTTATCATTAATCATTTTGAAATTGTCTAAATCAATAAATAGAAGGCTAAAGCTCGTCATAAATCGCTGCGCTCGTCGAATTTCACTATCTAAAGCCAGCTCCAGATAACGAAAATTGAACAAAGATGTTAAGTCATCTTTATAAAGCAGAGCTTGGGTTTTATCGAGCCGACTAAACCAAACCTGGCCACCTTGAAGTTGTCGAGTTAAAAAATCTGAGTATGTCTCAACCTGCTCTCCGCTAATAGATTGATCAGATTTTCTTTCTGATTCCCAGATTAGAATTTGCCAAACAGAAGCTGAATCACCCAATAGAGCAAAATAAATATCTCTCCCAGCTATAAAGTAGGAGTTAAGGCCTTGGCTGTACTCCTGACTTTTGAGGTTAATTTTTTGTAGCGACTGCTCTAGCTGGGCCATAAAAGAATTATCAAAACCGGCAATGTTGCTAAGCTTTAATTCAGGATCGTTAAAGGAAATACGCGAACCTTGGTATTTCAACGTAAAAAGACAAGCCCTAGTCATACCGAGGTACTTTCGATGAATCTTAACAAAGCGATTTAACAAACGCTCATACCTAGATTCACGCCACATACTTTGTGACCAGTCGCTAAGAGTTTCTATAGCCGTCTGAGTTTGGCTATCCTTGCCATAACTCAAGCTATCTTCTACGAGTTTTGAAGCCATAATTCCCCCGAAAATCTGCCTTTAACAGAATATCATGATTGGCTCAAGTAGAATAAAAACTCTCGCAAACGATCAGAAAAAAACAAGTGTATTAAGGAACCTATAGCCAAAAAAGGGCCAAAAGGAATAGCGGTTTTAAGGCCGCGTTGACGCCCAATCAGTATCAAGGCAATCCCCCATACCGCTCCCAAAATTGAGCCAATAAAAACCGTTGGTATGATGGATTGATAGCCAAGCCAGCCACCTATAGCAGCAAGAAGCTTAACATCGCCCAACCCCAGACCGACTTCGCGTCGAATCAGCCAATAAAGCCAAGCGACTAGGTACAAACTGCCGCCGCCAATCAAAACACCAAGCCCAGCTGACAAAAAGTCTAAGTCTGGATGAAGGTATGCTACCAGAGGAACGAGGCATATCATGGGAATACTGATCACGTCGGGTATAATCATATGGCGCATATCTATTGCTGAGCAAGCTACCATCAGAACGGTGAAGCTAGTGGCGTGAAAGAACCTTAGAAAATTTGACTCATCGGTAGAAAAAACCCCGTCTTTAATCGACACAAAGGGAAAATGCCAAAATATTAAAACAAACGACACAGCCACAACAAACTCTACAATAGGATACTGCCAAGATAGTGCCTTGCCACAACAAGCGGTGCGCCCTTTAAGAAAGATAAAACTAAAAATAGGAACATTTAGGTAGAAAGGAACCTTAGCTCCGCAATTTCGGCAGCGAGACCTAGTATGCTTAAAAAAACTACCTTCCGGGACTCTAAAGATAACCACATTTAAAAAACTGCCGATCAATGCCCCAAAAGCAAACATTATCCAAGTAATAGGGTATTTTAAGTAGATTATAGCTGCAGTCATTCAATTCCCAATTAATAAATTTTGGATGAAACATATCAAAAACTTTAATAGACTAACCATTGTATCAGTTAAGCGGGGTTTATGAAGCAAATAGTCCTAGAAAAATTAGATTGGGCCCAGCTTGTAGAAATATTGAGCTCAAACTGCAAAACATCTGCTGGAAAGGTGCTTTGTCAAGAGATCAAGCCGATACTTACCGAAGATCAGATTTTGTCTCGTTGGAACCTAGTCGAGCCGATGCGAGATCTAATTAATAATGGTTATGCACCACCCATTTCAGAGCTTGAAGATCTATCGCAGGTATTATTATGCATCGAAAAAGGACAGATCCTTACTGGTGAGCAGTTAAGGGACACATATAATATGCTTATCCTGACAAAGGTTTTGCATAAGTTCTGCAAAGACTTCGGTCAAAAATACTCTACACTGGAGCACATCAGATCCCAGCTGTACCCACTACCAAATATAACGGCGGAAATTAGTAAAACGATTGGACCTGACGGCGAACTTCTAGATGATGCTTCTCCAAAGCTGACCAAAATTCGAAAATCTAAATTATCACTTAGAAAAAATATCGAACAAAAAATCACAGAACTCCTGCACAGCCAAGATATCATGAAATACCTGCAAGATGAGTTTTTTACCGTACGTTCAGAGCGTTATGTCATCCCAATGAAGCTAGATGGTCATGGTCGCATAAAAGGTTCAATATATGACACTTCAGATAGTGGTCAGACTATGTTTATCGAGCCGGTAGAGATCACACCGCTTAACGAACAGCTACTGGAGCTAGAGCTCGCAGAGAAAATTGAAGTTCTAAGAATATTTAGAGATCTAGGTGAGAAGTTAAAGAAAGAACACGAAATCTTGGCAGTGAACTATCAGAAAATCATTGAGCTCGATTTTCTAAACGCTCAGGGACAACTTGCCGCAAGCCTAAATGCTAATAGAATTAATCTCGCCAAGAAGCCATGTATTAATTTAATCAAGGCTTTTCACCCACTCATTAGAACTCCAGACGGCAAAAACAGTGCTATACCAAATAACATCGTCTTGACGGGTGACCAAACTAGCCTAATCATTTCGGGTCCTAACGCCGGAGGGAAAACAGTTGTACTAAAAACAGTTGGTATGCTTCAGCTTATGCTAAAGTCTGGCCTGCTGATTCCAGCAGATACTAAATCAGAGTTTTTTCTATTCAAGCAGATTTTTCTTGAGATGGGTGATACCCAAAGTCTGACGGCAAACCTTTCGACGTTTTCCGGGCATATTCAAGGTTTAAAACCAATCATTCAAAGCTCATCGGAAAATGACCTGGTTTTGCTAGATGAGATTGCAGCGGGGACTGAGCCCCAAGCCGGATCAGCACTCGCACAGGCAATAGTCGAAGATTTAGCCAATCGGGGTGTTACTACAGTAGTCACGACTCACTTTGACGCACTTAAAAGTTTAGCAATAGGTCAGAACAGATTTCGAAATGGTTCGATGGAGTATGAGACCAAGTCTCATAAGCCTACATACCGACTTATTCTTGATGTCCCAGGACAATCCTACGGCATCGAAGTCGCAAAGCAAATGGGCCTTCCTAACAACATCATAGATCGGGCGGTGACGCTACGCGGATCAAGTGCAAACAGCTTAGACGAAGTTCTTAAGGAACTTCATAACGCCAGAGAAGAACTTCGTCAAAAACAGCAACTCCTTCGCACCAAAGAGTTAGAGGCGGAAACTGCCAAGACTAGGTGGAATCAAGAAAGGGAGATACTTAAGTCGACTCGAAGTGAGACCAAACAGAAGATATCTCAGCACTACGAAGATATCATTCAGGAACTAAAAGATGAGTATCACCAGTGGGTCGATAAGCTCAAAAAGAAGCTGCGATCACTAGAAATGAAAAATGTATCTGTGACCGAAGACCGGAACGAATTCGTAGGGTTGAGGCAGGGTATGGAGGAGTCTATAGGTAAAACTATCAACTCGTTGCAACAGGCTAAATCAAGCGACTCCGAACTCAGCAATCGTGGGACTCCGGCAACCTTTGAACTACTATCGCCAGGTAGCAAAGTTTATGTCGCAAGCCTGGACAGCACCGGATCGGTGGCGGTCGCACCCAGCAGCAAATCGTCTACCATCGAAGTCCAAGTTGGACTACTTAACGTCAAAACCGATATTTCCGACTTATATATACCTAACAAAACTAGAAAACCAAATAAAGCGAAGGCTCGACAGCCAGCAAAGGCGGCTAAAAACAACCAAAAGCCTGAGATACCCCTTACAATCAAAACGACAACTAACTCGGTAGATCTACGCGGAATGGATTCCGATGACGCCACATCGAAAACAGATCAATTCATTGACCAAGCGCTGCTACGAGGCGAAGAGCGTATTATATTGATTCACGGTCATGGCACAAACACCTTAAAGCGAACTCTCAGAGACCATTTAGCCAATCACTGCCCATACAACATTCTGTCACGCCCTGGAGAAGACCAAGAAGGCGGAGACGGTGTTACGATTGTTTCTCTAAGTCATTAAAAAGACTAGACCGCTTAAATACCAAATAAATGGACAATCCCAACTATACAAACAAAATTCATTGACACGGCGCTCATGCTGATTTAAAGGTCAGGGTGCCGCCATCTACAAGCACCTACCAGCTCGTGGATAACTAATTTTTTCAACGATCAGGAGTTCTTATGATTAACTTGAGTTATTTGCTATCTTTTACCCAAGCGCTTCTATTAGCTATCTCACTTGCCTCATGCGGTACCTTTGACAAAAAAGACTCAAAAAAAGACAAAAAAGCGCCAGTAGGTTTGGTAGGAGATAGCGTCGACTCGCGGGTATTTGGTGAATGGCAGTTTCAAAAAGAAGATATTGAGCGAATGAGTGAAGGCGATACGTTCCTAGGCTATGATTTAACCTTAGGCATAGGAAAAGGCACGTTAGCTATAAACCTGACCTGTAAATTTATAAATAAGAATATAAGAGTACGTGTAGAGTCCGCCGCAAATATAGAAAAGGAACAGATTAATGCTCTCGAAGAAAAGAAGGAAACTAAATCACACGACGGCTACGAATGCGATGCGAATATCAACAAAACAGCAATGAAGTATCAACTACTCGGTGACAACAAGCTTGAGATAAAACCAGTAAAGAAAGACAGTTCATTTGTTCTGAATAGAGTTGGAACCACCAACTAAGCTCAAATACTTAAAGATTTTTTTTCCCTACGACTGGTGAAAAATGAATGATCATATGGTAAATCTCTTCGTTTCCATCTGGCTCTTCCTGATATAACTCCTGGACTTGGTCCATGAATTCATCGACTAAAGCATAATATTTTTTTGCTCGTTCTTTGGTCGCAACAAAAAGAAATCGGCTGGTATTACGAACGTCAATTGGCTGCTCCTCAAGAGCGGCTTTAGCAAGGTCAAAAGCCTTGCGGTGCCCCCTACGAATATTTTTGTTTGGAACATGTCTGGTAGAAGTATAAACCTCCTCGTCTGGAATCAACTTGCCTTTATCGTTACGTTTTAAAAAGCCATTTTTGATTAAAAAATTTAATGATTTTTTGATTCGCTCTGGAGAAGCCAAGCCACCAAGAATCTTCGCAATGACTTCGGGGTCTTCCTTAAAGCCCTTATGATTGACAGACTCTAAGACGTAGGCATGAAGCCAATTACTTCGAAGGTCATTGCTTCGCTTTCGCTCTATCGGTGGTTTTGTGACGCGAGTGCTACGGCGAGAGCCGACAGGCCGCGACATGGGTAATTTTAGCCACTTTTTAAAATTATCTTCTTCTTTAGAGTTAAGCGCCAGAAGCTTACAGAAAACTTCGGCATGGTCGCTAGTCAAACCACGATCACCCCTCAAAACCCTGTAAATAAGATTAGGAGAAAAGCCTCCCACCTCTCTAGCGGCCTTTGCGATACTGAACCCTTTTTCGGAAAACCTTCGCCAATGAACCATCGAACGGATATATTCAGGTAGGTTTTCAAAATCTGAAATATTAGGGCGTTTAAGGGGGCTGTTCATAATTGCTTTATTCCGTAAGAGAACGCGTTATGACGGCCTATCCTTAACACTATGCATTTATCGAAGTCTAGCAGAAAAACTTAAAAAATTAGCATCAACCTTAGCCATAACAGAAAAGCTCTTAAATAGACTAAATGTACTAATTTAAAAATTTTCCTACGCTATTTACACATTAAAAAACCGGATCACGTTAAAAAAACTCAGTTATATTAATTACGTAAAACAAATATCGGATACTGCAAAAAACCTTTTCATTAGCACGACATTTACCTCCAGCTAGAAGCTCCAATGATTGCTATCTAACAGCTGCGAAGGCCTAATGTTTTTTTGCGCAGCGAGCATGCTTTGACTAACATCAACATGCTCAGTTTCAAGCTCTTGAATCAGTTTTTTTATTCGCTCGCGACGCATACCCTCCTGCGAACCGCAGAGTCGGCAAGGGATAATTGGAACTTTGAGACTTGCGGCAAAACCGGCAATCCACTCCTCGGCTACGTAGCATAATGGTCGAATGATCGTATTTCTTGTATCATCAGACTTTAGTAACGGCGGCATAGAGGCAATTTTTCCAGAGTAAAATAAGTTCATCAGAACAGTCTCGTTTAAGTCATCACGATGATGACCTAGGGCTATCTTTGTATACCCTTGGTCGGACGCGTAATTATATAGTATACCCCGCCTTAACCTCGAACACAGGCCACAGTATGATTTTCCTGGAGCAGTTTTTTCTTTGACAATCGTATAAGTATCCTCACTAATCATGTGAAAATTCACGCCAATTGACTCCACCCAGCTAGCAAACTCATCGACTTTAAATCCTGGCTGATGCTGATCAAGTAGCACTGCATCAACAGTAAATTTATAAGGAGCCTTCTTCCGAATCTCATCTAAAAGGTACAACATCACGCTGCTGTCCTTTCCTCCTGATACAGCGACAGCGATACGATCGCCGGCTTCTATTAAGCTGTAGTCAGAAATAGCCATGACCATTAGCCGACGTATTTTATCTTGCAAGAGACTCATAAATAGTTACCTATAAAATCGCCATAAGAAGTACGGCAAGCAGCACTCGGTAGATAGCAAAAGCACCAAAGCCAAAACGAGCAATAAACTTAAGTAAAAAACCAATAGAAAGACAGCCCACCAGCATTGAGCTAATCAATCCGATATAAAAATCAGGGTGAGTCAAATTAACCGCAATATCTCCGGCATTTAGCAATGCAGCCCCGGTCATAGCAGGTGTGCCAAGCAAAAAAGAAAATTTAGCTGCATCATGCCTATCAAAGCTGTAGAGCCTGCCAGCCAGAATAGTAATTCCACTTCTTGAGACTCCTGGAATAAGTGCCATTGCTTGAAATATTCCGATAACAAATGCATGAAACAGTGAGAGTTGGCTTAACCGACTAGAAGCCGGACGAATCTTATCAACATACCAGAGCGCTACGCCAACCACTGCCAAAGGAACAACCGTGGTTTGTGGGTTATGAAATATAGCCTCAATAGAGTCCTGCCATAAAATACCAACGACGCCAGCTGGAATAGATCCCACCAGTAAAGCCGGAAGCATGGTATGAGACTCAAATGATTTCTTGCCACTCGAAAGGAACTCGACGCATCCAGAAGAAATTTTGAACCAATCTCGCCAGAAAAAAATTAAAACTGCCAACAAAGTGCCAATGTGCAACGCAATATTCAAATGAATTGGCAAAGGCTCGCTGTTAACAAAAGACGACCATAAAATAAGGTGTGCAGAACTGGAAACCGGTAAAAACTCAGTAATACCTTGCACAGCCCCTAACAATGCAGAATAAATAGCGTCCACTAATATACATCCCGAAGTTGATAACCACTTAAATTTAAAAGCAAAATCATTCGATGTAAAGGCGTAAATCTATTGCCGCAAGTAACGGATATTGCTATTAGTTATATTGGATCATCAAGATAGCGAGGAAGCCCCATGACTCCTAGACTAAGAAAATCTTTAGCAGCAAAGTCAGTGGCCATCGGCTTTATTGTCAGCATTTTATGTGGCAACTACTGGATCATCCTCGCCATATTCAAAAAAACCCTTCCTCTTTGGTTTCTGAATCTAGTAAGCGTCACCGCAATATGGATTATTATTTCCGGGGTCTGGTTGGTTGCGACTGCAGTCCAGCACTACATTCAAGGGCCAGAAGCTTATGATGACGGAGACCTCTAAACATTGACTGCAGCGCCTAATACAATTCATATGAATTTTGAGTATGGCTCGCTTGTGATATCAAATGCCCAGGAGGACATGTTACCCAAGGAGTTTATTTGGGACCACAGAACTCTGCAATGGCGGGCTCCGGCATCAAGCTACCGTGAAGCGATCATGTACTTTGAGGAAAATGACCTACCTTATTTCGATCAAGCTAAAAACTATCAGAAGAAGGACTATCAGCTACAAACAAACATCACCGCTCGAAAGCACCAGAACGAAGCCTTACAAGCATGGGTTCAGAATCGGGGCCAAGGTGTCGTAAGCCTGCCAACCGGTGCTGGTAAAACGATCTTATCGGTGCTAGCGATAGCCAGATTAGGTAGACCGACTCTTGTTATTGTCCCGACCATCGATCTTATGCGCCAGTGGCAGCAAACTCTTACCAAGTTTTTTGACTTAGAGATTGGGATGCTAGGGGGAGGTATCCGAGAAATTAGTGAAATCACTGTTTCGACCTATGATTCTGCATTACTCCATATCGAAAGCTTCGGAAACCAATTTGGCCTACTTGTAGTAGACGAATGCCATCACTTGCCAGCACCACAGTACCAAGCGATAGCGCAGTCATTGATCGCGCCTTTTCGTCTAGGTTTGTCGGCGACAGTGGAGCGTGCCGACGGACAGGAGCAGCGGCTATATGAGCTCCTCGGGCCCAAGGTCTATGAGGCGAATGTAAACGAAATGACCGGCCAAGTATTAGCGCCATATGACGTCCAGTGCATAAAGGTTGAGCTTACTGAGGACGAACGTCAAGAGTACGATTCTGAACGCACGATATACAAAGAGTTCTTAAAAAAGGCGCGGGTAGATTTCAGCTCTGGAAATGGCTGGCAAGATTTTATTATGAAATCAGCCCGTTTCCCTGGCGGCAAAAGAGCTATGAAGGCTTACCGGAGACAGAAACAGCTCGCCCAGGCAGCAAGCGGTAAAATTGAAATCATTTGGAAACTGCTGCAAACACACCGAGACCATCGAACCCTTATATTTACCGATGACAATGCACTTGCTTACCAGATTGGTCAAACATTTATTCTGCCAGTGCTTACTCACCATACAAAGGTTAAAGAACGACAACTTTTTCTCGATGCGTTTAAAAGTGGAAGGTTTAATGTGCTTGTCACATCTAAGGTACTAAATGAAGGTGTGGATGTGCCAGAAGCAAACGTCGCGATTGTCGCATCTGGAAGTGGTGGAGTTAGAGAACACGTCCAAAGGCTAGGACGAATACTGCGCCAGCAACCAGGTAAGCGGGCAGTTCTATACGAACTCGTATCGAACGATACCAATGAGCTCTACGTCAACAGACGCAGAAGGGAGCATCATGCTTACCAAAAATCACCTTAAGTTTCGGACACGATCTGGCCGCGCTTATCCTCAGTTCATTGATCAAACTGACCAAAGTGCAATAGATTTAGCTAAGTCTATGGTGGATATACCTAAGGAGTTCATCGGAAAAAAATTCTATGAGATGGAAGAAGCGTTAGACGAAGGGATAACTTCTACCA
Source organism: Oligoflexales bacterium (assembly GCA_028282865.1). Taxonomy (GTDB): domain Bacteria; phylum Bdellovibrionota_B; class Oligoflexia; order Oligoflexales; family CACXFL01; genus JANQHA01. The sequence goes on along the minus strand of JANQHA010000653.1, from coordinate 72 downwards.
AGTATAGGGACGCTTTTAAAAAACTTCTTCTAGATCGGGTTGAGAGAGATCAAGATACCGACTCTATCCAAG
>JANQHA010000566.1 GCA_028282865.1 Oligoflexales bacterium | reverse complement strand
TCGGAGTATAGTAGCTAAGGAACCCGACGGATCCCGCCAATACGAATACCGAGCTGATCTCTTTTGAAACCGCTATTTGACCTTTCTCTCGGAATTCTTCCCGCCGCTCTGGGCTGGCTTCTTCCGTACGGTCGTCTGAGCTTTCGTTATCTTCTGCCATCACTTATCCTACTTATGGCGTTAAACCTTGAATCACTTGTATTAAATGCCCATTGGTATTTGTAAAATGTGCCTTCATCCAGTCGGGAAAGAACGGAAAGGAGGCAATGTAAACTAATAATCCGATGAAAAAACTTGCTGGAAAGCTCATTGTGAAAACGTTCATCTGAGGTACTGTTCTAGCAATGAGACCTAGTGCTCCCATAGTAAAGAGTAAAGCTACTAGGATTGGGGCTGACAGTTGAATTGCTATCGTAAAGATATCTGCTGATAACTGAACGATGAGTTGGGTAATACCCGAATTCACTTCAATGCCCATAAGAGGAATCGAGGTGAATGAATATGCTATCGCATTGATAAATATATGGTGCAGGTTTAACCCCAAAAAAATAAGAATAACAATAATTCGGTGTGTAGCTGTAAATCCGTTTAACTGTTGACCAGCATCTGGCACAAGTAGGTTGGCCATACCAAAACCCATCTGATAGCCAACCAAGCTAGCAGCCATAAGGATGCCGTCAAATGCCATTTTTGATACGAATCCGATGGAAAAGCCGATGAACAGCTCTTTTATAATAATCACGCCTATACCGATCGCGTCATTCTGTAATGCATTTGCAACCGGATTTGGAACTAGGTGATAGAAAAGTACACTTAGACTGCCAGCTATGAATATTCTTGCTCTGACAGGTGTAGGGCTATCTCCAAATATTGGTAGGAACATCAAGATTCCACCGATCCTGATGAAGACCAGGGCGGCCTTGAATATATCCTCTATCTGAAAACCCAACATGCTTCATCCTAATGAGAAAATTTCGGTATCTCTTGAAAGAGAGTCATTGTGAAGCCGACCATCGTTTGAATGATCCACGGCCCACATATGATCAAGGTAGCCAGCATGACAACCACTTTCGGAATAAATGACATAGTTTGCTCGTTAATTTGGGTGGCAGCTTGAAAGATTGATACTATTAAGCCAGCGATTAGCGCCGCTATTAGTGCTGGTGCAGCAACCTGCATGGTTACCCAAATGGTTCTGGATGCTATATCTATGACGTTTTGTTCATTCATAACTTTACCTAAACTATGTTGAAGCTTTTAACAATCTGCTGAACTATCAAAGACCACCCGTCCACCAGGACAAATAAAACTAATTTGAATGGCAGTGAGATCACAGTCGGTGGAAGCATCAGCATACCCATTGCCATTAAGACGGATGAGACCACCATATCTATAATTAAAAATGGTATGTAGATAAGAAACCCTATTTGAAATGCCGTCTTTAACTCGCTTACTAAAAATGCGGGCATTAATGTTTTCATCGGAACATCTTTTGCTTCATTAGGTTTTGCTAGGCCAGCGATATTCATGAATATGCCTAGGTCGTCTTCTCGAGTCTGCGATAGCATAAATTTTCGCAGCGGTTGAACGGCATTTTCGAATGCATCGGTCTGGGAAATTTTCTTCTCGATGTATGGGTTTAATGCGTTTGTGTGAATATGATCTAGCACTGGGGACATCGTGAAAAGAGTTAGGAATAGGGATAGGCCTACTAATACCTGATTTGGTGGCATGGTTTGTGTTCCAAGTGCTTGCCGCACAAAGCTGAGGACAATCAGAATTCGTGTAAACGAAGTAGTCATAAGTAAAATCGCTGGCGCAACCGCTAGGATCGTAAGAAGCCCAACAATTTTTAGCGCTGGCATGATGGCGTCGGGCTCATCGGTCTCACCAAGAGCGATGTTGACTGTTGGAATGCCGGTATCAGCAAAAGCCGAAGAGGTTAAAATCACTAAAACCGCAACTATACTAGCTGCAGTCCAAATGAGAGATTTTTTGCTTTTTAGGTTCATCTTTATATCGCCGGTAAATTTTTTAATTTTTCTCTAATAAGCCGGGTAACATCATTGATGGCCATCGATGGCTCATGTTCTTGAGTAGCTCGCACGGCGACAGGTTGTTTTTTTATAGTGCTTTTAGGGTTTATAGCTTTCGTATGCTTACTAGCATTTTGGTATGGTTTTTCTAAAGTCGCCTTTTTAGTCAGTCTTTTAGGCTGCTCGATTGATGGTGAGACGGCATTGCTTTGTTGGATTCTTACCGGACTGTGCTGCGGTTGCGGTGTTGTTAACGGCTTAGTAGGCTCTTGGATGGACGTCAAGTAGTTGATTCCATCTGGAGAGACTCCAAGCAGTATCTTTTGGCCGGCTACCTCAATCAACTGGATTTTTTGCTTTGGTGCTAGTGCATGTGAAGAGATTAGTTTGAGCTCTTCTCCTAGAGTTTTTTCACTATTTTTTCGTTGTTTTGTTCTTTTAAATCTGGACCTAATAATGTGAAAGAATGCCAGGCCCAACAGAAGTACTCCAGAAAATATCGAAATATTTGTGAGCTGTTTTGAAAGCGGTTTTGTATTTTTAAACTGAAGAGATGAGGCTTTGTCCAATGCTTTACCGATTTTATTCGCAGGAGCGGGTATTGCGTTGCTGATTTCAGTGGAATCGATCACTTGCTGAACTGAGTTTTCAGCGCTAGAGACAGCGGTGTTAGCAGGGTCTTTTGCAACAAATTCGGCGAGTTTTTTGTGATCAATGCTGATTAGTATTCTATCTCCTAAAAGGTCATGTTTTAGGGACTTTTTAACTAATGCAGCATCCTCGGATAGAAAAACTCTAACGCCTGCTGAGTTTTTCGGAGATTGAAATGCAGCGACTTTTTGCACGAGTGGTCCAGCTCCGTTGATAAACTCGCCTGGGTTAGGCACCAGCGTTTTCGGTAAATCAATCTGAATAAATGTCCCATGATCTTTGATTTGATAGTTGGTCCAATCAGGTTTAGCGTTGAGCCTAATAGTTACCTCACTAAGGTCCTGTTGGCTTTCAACACTGATTTTTCCTAATGTCCAAGATGATATAGAATTTTTTGTCGATTTTTTGTTTTTCGACTTAAGCTTCTGCTCGGCAGCGTATGTCGAGAAGTTCAAAAAAAATATCATGCTGGTAATCAAAAGCTTCATGATGGCTCCTAACCTCATCGTGATGATATGCTTTATCCAACCTGTCGATTCTCTGACAAGTCTCCTAATCCAAACTGAGATACTACGTCAGTAAGTCGGACACCAAATTTCTCGTTGACGACCACTACTTCACCCATCGCTACCAGTTTGTCATTGATAAGAATCTCCATGGGTTCAC
>JANQHA010000546.1 GCA_028282865.1 Oligoflexales bacterium | reverse complement strand
GCATTAAATCATTTTCTTAAAGAAGATTTATACATTGCATTGAATAGTGCACTAGAGCGCGATGTTAAAATTGATTCAGCACCATATCAATTTTAACATCGCGCTCTAGTGCACTATTCAATGCAATGTATAAATCTTCTTTAAGAAAATGATTTAATGCTAATCGCAGGTGGTCTCCGGAACCTGTTTTGTTGATAGTGTCAATCAACTTCTGCGCTGCCGCCCCTGACTCGGTTTCTAGATCTTTCCTGAAGGTCCACTTACCCCCCCGCATAACAGGTTTAAAATTAGCCGAGGTAAACACCACCTTATCGTCTTTGGGCACATTTATTACTGCTGCGGAGGCTGGATAAGAATTCTTCCCAGGAAAATCGGCTGAATGGGCCCAGAGAAAATTAAACTCATTTTGAAAACGATTGATCATCGATGGGTGATCATAAATGAGCAAAAAATCTTCGTCAAAATCTCTGTCTGAAAAACGTGACCAATTGCCGCTACCGGTCATGAGGACTGCTGTTTCGGATTCATATTTCTGTGTTTCTTCATCGGCACTTTGCGGTCCGTCGACGATAGCAAATTTATGATGCATCGCTTTGGTGACATAACGAATATCAACTCCAGCGTTTTCGAGCTTCTCACTCCATCTATTCTTTTTAGCCTTATTTAGAACCATTCTAATTTGAATATCTGCCTTCGATAATTCAATCAGCTTATTGATAATGTTGCTATCAGAGAGTGCATACATCGCCACATCGACGGTGTTGACTGCTTCTGAAAGTTGGTTAAGAGTTTCCTTATTAACCCCACCATTTGGTGAAAAAGACACCCTAACTCGGGAGTACCCTTCAGATGCGAGGCCCAAAATAATCAGTAGAGAAAAACTACGAATAAAACAACGGCTAAACTCTTTCAAACTAAAACTCCTTTAACTATCTAAAAAGTTTCTTATTTTGGAAAACACCCCAGGGGATTGTTCGCCAAGCTATTTTTCACAAAATAATGATGCGAAAGCTGTAGCATGTGAGATAGGAAAAGCAAATGGGTGTCTGTTAGTATTAGCAATTACAAGGGATTACCTTAGACACCCACCACTCTTTATAGGATCTTTCTGCAACCTAAATAAACATAAAGAAAAAAACACCTGTATATGACAAAGTTAGAGGTAAGGGAGTCAGCTAAAGAATGAAACATGACAAAGCGAAAAACTCGGTAATAAATTTGCGAATAGCCGCCGAGCAATACGACTTCGTATACCAAGTCAAACACCACCAACTCTCCAGGAAATTCCCCAAGATGTCTACCAAGGAGCTTCGTGAAGCTACTATTAAAATCATCGAGAAGGCATGTAAATGAATAGCTTTCTTTCGACCTTTAAAGAAGTGATTCAAAAGTTAGAATCTGCTCATATTGAGTATATGGTCGTCGGATCTATAGGCTCGATTATTTACGGTGAACCTAGGTTAACCAAAGATATGGATGTTGTAGTCACCTTAAAACCAGAGCACACAACCAAGCTTAGCGAGATTTTTGGTAGCGATGAATACTACCTACCTCCCCTAGAAATTTTAGGCCCAGAGATAATCAATCATGGTCAGTTTAATATTATCCACATTAGCTCGGGGCTAAAAGTCGATATGATTGTATTAAAAAAAAGTGATCATGCCTTAGAAGAGTTTGTAAGAAAAAGAAAGCAGGAGTTTTTGCCAAACTTTGAGGTTTTTGTTGCTTCCCCAGAAGATATTATTTTAAAAAAATTAGTTTATTACAATGAAGGTCGGTCAAATAAACACATAGAAGATATCAAAGGAATCTTAGCAAACACTCC
>JANQHA010000536.1 GCA_028282865.1 Oligoflexales bacterium | reverse complement strand
GCGATATCCCTAACCGGTCCTTCTCTCTGGCTTTCGTACCTTATAGCAGCAATCTGCGTATTTCCAGCCGCTCTTAGTAAGGCGGAGCTGGCTACTGCAATGCCTACATCTGGGGGAACCTACGTATATATCGAGCGCACGTTCGGCCCTTTAATAGGGATGATTGGAGGCTTAGGACTATGGCTGGCACTACTGCTGAAAAGTGCATTTGCGCTGATCGGTATCGGTGCTTACTTGGCGGTTTTAACTGCCTGGCCTCTTAAAGTGATTGCGATGGTCATTCTCGCAGCTATTGTTTCACTAAATATCGCAGGGATTGGAAAGGTAGGAGGTGCGGTTGTTGTCATAGTAGCGATGTCACTCTTTGGCCTTTCTGCAGTTGGAATACTCGGTTTTAGAGAGTTTTCTTTTGCTGAGATGACCCCGTTATTTTCTGATGGACTGCATGGACTGTTGGCTGCTTCAGGGTTGGTCTTTGTCTCTTATGCTGGGGTGACCAAGGTAGCGGCGGTAGCAGAGGAGGTTAAAAAACCTGAAAGAAACTTGCCGAGAGGGATCATTATTTCTCTCATAGTAGTGACGCTAGTCTACTGCTTTATGAGTTTTATTTTAGTCGGGAATATTTCTTCTCAGGAACTCAGCAATGACATAAAGCCTATATATACTCTAGCACTGAAAGTTGGAGGCAGTAATATTGCTTATTTTGTGGCGATCATTGCTGTTTTGACCATGGCTGCAATGGCAAATTCAGGGCTGCTAGCGGCCTCTAGATTTCCATTTGCGATGAGCCGAGATTCTTTGTTTCCATCATTTGTTGGTATTATCAATCATCGCTTCAAAACACCGGTTTATAGCATCGCAATTTCAGGCTGTGTTGTGGCGGGAATTGTTTATTTTGTGCAGGCCGAAGGCATAGCCAAGTTTGCAAGCGCCTTTATCTTGCTGATATATATGATAGAAAATATTATTTTGATTATTCTTAGAGAAACCCGAGTTCAGTGGTATCAACCCCGCTTTAAAACCCCATTCTACCCTTTTTTACAGATCTTTGGCATCGTATCTGGGGCAGTATTATTGTCCGGTATGGCTACGGTTTTTGTCGGCTCCATCACTATTGTAACGGTAGTCGGTACCATCATATACCTTACTTACGCGAGGTCTCGCACTAGCAGAAGAGGGGTCGTGGGTATTCGTATGAATCGCTCAGATTTGATAAAAACTGACGGTACTGATGACGATGCTGCAATTATGAATACTGTCCACTCAGCGCTGCCTAAAGATGCCAAAGTCTTTGTTGCATTGTTTGGTGGTGAGCGATCACCTGAGGTTTTGATCGAGATGGGCCTGGCTCTCTCGGGCGAAGATAAATTTGTTGAAGTGGTCCACCTTACGGAGGTGCCTGAGCAAACCGATCTACGCAATTTTTATGGTTATGAAAATGCCTCCATCCGTTCCCTACGCCGAAGGCTGTGGGCGATGCAGCAGGAAAAATCCGCATCGATCCATTTTGACCCACTAGTAGCGCACGATATCTATAAGATAGTCCATGAGATTAGCAATCGGTTAGATAGCCAGTGGCTGGTTAAAGAGTGGGGTGGCCGCACCACCGGGGCATTTACCCTTCACAAGCAAATGGGTTGGCTAGAAGATCACCTAAATTGCAATATTATTACTTTTCGTGATGCTGGCGTGCGCTACATTCGAAAAATTTTGGTTCTAGTAAACGTCGATTCGATAGATGATTTGCTACTGGATACCGCTGGACACTTTGCTGATATCTTCGGTGCTAGGCTAACTTTCATGGCCTATCTGAATAGAAACGCCTCTGAGGTCGAAAAAGAAAGTGCTAAATCCCATATGCTGGCGTTAACCAAGATATGTAAAATACCATCAACTTATAAAATTATTACCGGCACTGATTATATTAAAAGTATCATTCAAGAGACAGATGAGTACGACCTGTTGATTATGAATGCAAGCAAGTTTAAAAAACGACGTTCAATACAGCGGCACTATTTTGGTTCGGTCCAAGATAAGATTACTTCTGGTGCCGCCTGCTCTGTTGTCAAAGTCAGAGAGGCGAAGACCACTGACCCTAAGTCACCTAATTTTAAAGAAGATTAGGCTGCCTAAAATAGCGCCCAAAATTGAAATCAGGTGAAACCGCCAGATAACCTTGGAGTTTACAGCGACATTGTCGTTGTCATAAGACTCCTTCCACGCGAGCCTAAAGTGATCGTGGATGGGGGCTCTACGGAAGATTCGTTTTCCCTGCCCATCGGCGGAAAGTCTTTTGGTAATCTTGAAATAAGATATTTGCAGCACAACAGAAATTGATTCAGCTAGAAAAATAATTCCTACAATTGGTACGAACAGCTCGGCTTTAACCAACACAAACATCATTCCCAACGCCCCACCTATTCCAATAGAACCTCCGTCACCCATGTAAATTTGTGCGGGAGGACAGTTATACCAGAGATATGCAAGGGTAGCCCCAATGATAGCAGCGCATATGGGCAGCAATTCATCGACCCCAGGAAGGTGTGGAAGCAGCAGGTATTCCGAAAAAATCGCATTCCCAGAGATATAGGCAACCGCGCCTACAAATGCAGCAGTGGTAATGATGGGCACAGATACGAGAGTGTCGAGTCCATCTGTGAAATTAGCGCCGTTTGCGGTTGCTGTGGTGATGAAGCTGATAAAAAGTATAAAAGCCCAGTTTGGCAGGTATGGGTACCAAATTTCTGGTTTGATAAAAGGAACCGTTAGGTGGCCAGTAAGGCCGGGAATTAATTTATACGCGAATATGGCTACTACGATTGAAAATACAAAATACAAAACAAGACGTAAACTAGAGGAAATGCCATCGGCTTTTTCTTGGTAGTCTTTCTTTTCAAGCTTACCCGCTAACACGAGGCGTTTGGCTCTTATCTTTACAAAATCATCGATGCCACCAATTGCTGAGTAGGCTAGCATGATGATGAGGATACTAATTGCGTATGGGTTTAGGATTGAAAAACTGAAAGTCGATATCACGATTGCAAAAACTAACAGCAACCCACCAAAAATAGGTGGTGATTTTTTGCTACTATTTTGGTCGAAGTCTGAGGTCGCATTCCGCTTCTGGAGGAAGCTTATAAAGAACGGCATCAGGCAGAACACGATAGCTGCTGCCACCAGAGCTGCTGCCCCAGCGCGAAAAAGCCGATCTTCAAAAAGGGCGAATCCAGTAAAGGTGCTTAAAAACTTAGATAACATACTGAAATAGATAACATATTTAACGAGTGTTTGCTAGCTTATTGTATTGGCGGTCAACAATTTTATCTAGATTCGTGATACCAATTACACCTGGTTATATGATATATCATTAAATCGTTTTCAATGTATTTAAGGGAGTTTAGGCAGCAATGAGTAAGAAGATTCTAGTTGTATCGGTATTAACACTTGTCGGGCTGTATATGGTTGCTCCAACGATCATATATTTCTCAATGCCTAAGTCAGAGAGAATCGATGCCGAAAAAGTTAAGCAGGCAATACCCGACTGGCTCCCGCAGGACCACGTAAAGTTAGGTCTAGATCTTCAGGGTGGTGTCCAGCTTGTGTTAGGGGTTAACACCGACGGGGCTATCGATAATAAACTCAATCGCATCGGCACCGAAGTTTCCAGGTGGGCGACAGATAATAAGCAACCTCTTAAAACGGCCTTTGTAGTGAAGGGGCAGCAAAAGCTACATATAGAACTCGAAGATGGCAGTGATGTCGGCGAGTTTAAAGAAAAGTTTGGCGATGAGTTTTCTGGTCTTAAACAGGTAACTCGAGATGGAGTTGTTCTTGAGTATGCCTACGATGATGAGCAAATGAAGCGCATTAAACAAGGTGCTTTAGAGCAG
>JANQHA010000349.1 GCA_028282865.1 Oligoflexales bacterium | reverse complement strand
TTAGCTTAGTTTTCCAGTGACCTTGATTAATCATTGGCTCAATGGTGAAGGTCATCCCTGGTTCTAGTCTAACACCAGTGCCCTTCTTACCATAATGAGGTATTTGCGGGTCTTCATGGAAAACCTTTCCAACCCCGTGGCCAACAAACTCTCGCACGACACTGTAACCATGCTTTTCCGCATGCTGCTGTATGGTTGCGCCTATATCTCCAACTCTAACATTTGGTTTAATGATGCCTATAGCAAGATCTAAGCACTGTTTTGTCACATCTATCAGTTTTTGGGCTTCTTTACTTACATTTCCGACACTGTACATCCGAGATGTGTCGCCATGGTAACCGTTTAAAATTGGAGTTACATCAATATTTATAATATCGCCGTCTTTGAGCACGTCCTTCGTACTTGGAATACCGTGGCAAACGACATTATTTATTGATGTACATATAGATTTTGGAAACCCTCGATAGTTTAAAGGTGCCGGAACGGCATTTCTTTCGACCGTGTAGTTATGACAGATATCGTTTAGCTCTTGAGTGCTAACACCAGCTTTAACATGGTCCTCAATCATATCTAGGATATCGGCTGCTAATTGCCCGCTTTGCTTCATAACATCGATTTCTTGATCTGACTTTAAAGTGATCATAACTGTGCTTTCTTTGCTTTAAGCTTTTTAGTGTTTGCTGGATGAGATTCGGTCGCCAGGCTTAACTTCTGTGAGTGCTTGTACAGTAGTGGTATTTGATTCGTCAATACAGCTGAATATAAACTTGATCGCTTTATCCCTAAAATATTGGATTTTGCTGGGATCTGTAGGAACGTCTGAAACCTTGTATTTTGTTTTAAATCGTATATTTCCAACAGCTGGTCACTAAATAGGTAGCTCTGCAGCTGAGGTTTCACAGCAAAAGCTATAAGCTTGCGCTTGTTCTCCACGGGAATGATCTGGTCTAGTTGTTGGTTTTGGTTAAATTTCAGTACCGTATAATTGCTGTGGATTAACACACTTTCTGCTAACGGCTGTATGCCAATAAACGCATATTTAGCGTTGTATATGACCTTATTTTGTGGCTTTTTAAGCCTTAGGTCAGATACGGCGACTTGACCTCCCTTTATAAGCCATAGTTGCCGGTTTTTTGCATCAAACCATGAGATCGCTTTCTTAACAGGTATGTCTGCTACTCTTTGGACAAAGGTTTTTTTTCCGGTTGATATTTTAATTAATCCATCGTCATGAACCCACCAAATATTAGCTGAATCTGATGTTATTGAGCTAGTACCTCCACTTTTATAACTCGGGTGACTAAAAACCAAAACTTTAAATGGGTCTAGCTCGATCCGGTACAGATTCCTGTCGCTAGCTGCAAACAAAAAACCATTTTTGTGAATGAGCTTTCTTATGGGAAACTTATTATCAGATCGAAGTCTAATCTTTTTTAGCGTTTTGTTTGCATGGTCAAATAGCCACAGAGCTGATTTTCCGGCTAACCAAACACGGTTGTGCGAGTCGAACATTAGGTCTGAAAATGGCAGGTCTTTTTTAAGCTTGCTGGATTGATGATCGCTGAAGGCTATCGGGGTGCTACGAATTGACCTGGTCTTCAGCTCGTCAGACAAAGCAAGCGATGGCTGTATGAGTAATAGGCCTAATAATAGGACTCCAGTAAAAGCAAATAACCTGATGTATAGGCTGCGAGCCCGTTGAGCTTTAGATACTTTTTTGACTGCTATTAATCTCATCAGCATAAACCTTCGATAATATTTGCTAGTAACAATCCCTCGTTTTGCTTTCCAGTCTTAATGGCTCTGTCAGTTTCGTAACATGCGCGAAGAGCTTTATTAAACTGGCCTATATCAATTCGAGATACATACTTAATATAATGGTTTACCAAGAAACTTTGTAGTCTATATTTTTGGGATATTTGCCCGCTAGACAAGGATTGTCGCTTAGCTGCCTGGACATTTATGGCATTTCTGCAGTGTTTAGCTAAAATACCTAAGATTGCTAGAGGGCTTTCTCCTCTATTGAGTAGGTCGACAAGCAAGCAGTGCGCTTGAGATTTTTTACGCTCTAAAATGAGACTACGTAACTTAAACGCTAAGCTTTCGCTGATCATATTTAAGTGTGGACTTATATCAGCGGTTGTGAGTTTTGTTGGCTCAGTCACTGCAAAGATTAGGTTTAAACGTCGAAGTTCTTGATCTAGGTTTGCCAGGTTATTTCCGACGAACTCTAATAGTAGATTAAAAGATGCTTGCTCTAAAATAAGTAAATGTTGTTTTGCAAGGTCTTGCAGGCAATTTTTAACTTCGAAGGGAGGAGGCTGTAGGCAAAGTATTTCATAAGCCCCTAGGTCTTTAAATAACTTAACAAGTTTTGTGGGAGGTTTATTGGTGTAGTGTAAGCTGAAAATAAAACTATTAACTGAGTCTGTATTATCCTTCAATTTAAGTAAATATTCACTGATCTTTTTCTGCTTTTCACATTGATCTATAATTTGCAGGCTTGCTGGCTCAAAAATTGATTGCTGTTCATATAGAGCAAGGAAATCGTTAATAGTTAGTTCGCTACAGTTATGCTTAAATGATGGCAACTGGCACCGCTCTTGCCAGAGTTTGCTTGCTATTTCAAGGGTTCTATTTATTAGGAATGCTGAGTTGCCATGGCATAGAGTTATTTTTGGAAAACTCCCTTTGCTTCCATGTATTTCGAGAGTGCGAAGCATTTCTTGATATTTATTGTAAGAGCTCTTTTTCATGTAGGTCCGATAGTTTTTCCCAGTGAGTTATAGCAGGATGGCTGCTGATAAGCTATAATTCGGCATAAGCATCTGTTATTTAATGATTTTTTGGGGTAGTGTAATCTGTCGATTATATGGCTGTCCGTTGCTATAATCCTGCTGAAAGCTTTTCGAGGAGAGTTGCTTGTGAAAATAATAATAATTTCGATGTTGTTGTTGGTATCTTGTGGTGGCAGTGGTAACCGTTTTGACGATGAGGATGATGCTTCTGTAAGGTTTGGTGATAGTATTTCACCTGAGCAGCTTAAGGAGTTTGACGGCTTGCCGGATATTAATTCTGACGGCACAAAGGGGGTTTTTACTTCTGGGCGAGATGATGTTAGGCGCACTTACAAATTCGAAAGATCGACAAGTGTTACGACCTCTCGATTGACATCGGACACCGACGCATTAGACGAAGAGATACAGTCGATCATAACTGCAGATGGTAGCTGGGTCATGCTTAAGGCTAGCAAGGACAATAGCATCGATTTATATCTCAAAGATTTTTCTGGTGCTCAGACAATTCAAAAAATTTCTGACAGTGACGGTCTTGTGGAAACAGAATTTGTTATGAATGACGATTCTACAGCATATGCATTTATCCGCCGAGCATCATCGGGCAATGGCCAGTTATATGTCGGTTTATTAGACTCCAATGGACTATCTGGTGATCCGGCTCTTATCTCGGAGACCGATTATGATGAAAGTAAACCAGTATTTATATCAACAGGGGTAGCTGGGAGCTATTCTGTTGTCACTGTCTCTCGCCAAAGTAGTTCATTAGTCGGTGATCTTAAGAAGCGAGATTTTGGTACTAGCCTTAGCGTGTCAGCTACCACAACCCTGGTTTCTGAGCTGGACTTAATGGACTCTGTAAGCATTGCTGCTCACGATGCTGGAGTCATATTTGCTGTATTGAATGCTGTCTCGGGCGAAAGTGTTGATGCAATGGTTCCTGTCGGTGATGTTGATACGACCGCGGAAGTCACTGTTAATTCATTCAATCAAAAAATTTCTTCCTCTGGTGGCAGTGCCCAGAGTTTGGCTTCGTTTGGTTTTGATGTAGTGTCGAACTCCCATACGACATCTTCATCTGGTATGGGTATTTGGGTGGTGAAAGATGCTTACTCATGTCAAAGCGATATTGAATATGGCAGCAGTATCATTGTTTACGACCCGAACTCTGAAAGCGACTCTTATCGATTAAGGCTTAGAGTCGAAGAAGATCAGTCGACAACCGTTCAAACTAGTATATGCAATAACAAGGTGACTCAGACAAATGATGAGGGTGAGGAGAGTGAAAAGGAGCTAGGTTGGGACAAGAATATCCTCGGTGCTAAGGTGGCTATAGGCTCTACCAAGTCTTCTTTTCAGGTTGTTTATACTTCCTTACTTACAGGAAATAGTGAGGTCCGTATGTTGATATATGATGGTACCGATTACTCAATTATCGAGGTGTCTAAAGTTACGGAATAAAATTCTTTAAACTCGACAACTATGATCTGTGGACAATAGATTTTAGCCAGAAACTCATTCCAACTACTTTCTATTATTCGTATTAAACCATTTGCCAGTCTCTAGCTAATCACCTTGCATTCTCTGGTAAATCCCCCGTACAACAAATAACACCATCGCACCAGAGATGATCCATTGTACTGTCGAAGCGTTTTCAATGCCTACCTGGTAAATTCCATAAAAATTCCAAATCATTACCGCGAACATCAAAATAAAACTTAGCGTATTCATCATTTTCTTTTCCTATTTCACCTGAGACGAAAAAATTTTTACTTAATCCATTATCTAAATATTATAGTTATTACTCGATGATGACCAGACTACTATAATTAAATTTCTAGCAGTTTACGTGCTTTAACGATATCTTTCTCTATAGCTTTTTTTAGAGCTTCAATTTTAGGAAATTTAACTTCATCGCGGATTTTTGCTTCGAAATAAACCCTCAGCTGTTTCCCATATAGATTGTCACCAAAATCCTGATCTAAAATATGAACCTCACACTTAGGGTGTTGGGCATTGCTAGAAATAGTTGGCCTTAGTCCGATATTAAATATTGCTGGGAAGGTTTCTTTCGGAGTTTTTAGTATCGCGCAAGTTTGACCGGATTTTCCTTCGATATAAACCCAACCACAGTAAACTCCGTTGCTAGGCATTATTTGGTTTACCTCATGTAGATTAGCAGTGGGAAAACCTATTTGTCTACCTAGTTGACTTCCTCTTTCTACCCTACCTAGAATCATATAATGGCGTCCTAGCATGTTTTTAGCTTTCTCAACGGTTCCATTTAGTAGGTGTGCACGAATTTTTGATGAACTAATAATTTCGTCTGCTAACATTGTGGGTTGAAGCTGGTTTAAAACAATATTATTTTTAGCACACGAACGCTTCAGAAATTCAAAGTCTCCCTGCCGGTTATGACCGAATTTAAAGTCATAGCCGATGGAAACTACTTTAGCTCCTAACTTACTTAACAAGAAAGTTTCAAAAAAATCCTGGTGGGTGACTTTACTGAAGTTGTCATCAAAGGATTGCAGAACCAGTATATCCAAACCTAGCTCACTAAGAGCTTGCCTCTTCTGGTCGGGAGAAAAAAGGTTATGTCCAGTTGGTTGCTGACCAAAATACTGCTCGGCGCTAGGTTCGAAGGAGACCGCTATGCTATCTGATGGGTTAGGAGCGCTGCTGGCGTATTCAATCGCCCTGCAAATTAGGTCCTGATGACCCAGGTGACAACCGTCGAAATTTCCAATAGTTACACTTGAGTTTCGTCGGGGCACGAACTCTTTATCAAAGAAAATATCGGTAAAAACATCCATCTTGGTGTGAACCGTTGTTGGAGACTAGCCTATGTGTGATATAAGGTACCGCAGTTATTTTTAGGAGTTTTAGAGTATATATGCAAACAAAATCTGATCATTTTTATGAATCGCTTCTTAAAGCTGGCTCGAGTAAGCATCTCGCGCTTATAGGGCAAGGGATCTCATATAGTTTATCGCCGCTTATTCATAATTACTCAGCAGAGACACTGGGCGAAGACTGCGTATGCACTTCAGTAGATATTGAGTCGTCTCAGGTTAAGGATTTTCTAGAAAAGTTTTGGGATATAGGTGGAGTTGGTGCTAGTGTCACGACCCCTCATAAGGAGCTCGTTGCAGCAGAGATTTCCAGTGAGCTTAAATCTGTTAATTCGCTTTATCGAGGAGCTAAATATTGGTCTGGCCAATCCACCGATGGCCAAGGTTTGGACAACGCTCTAACACGATTAAATTTTCCGCTCAGTAGCTTTAAGCACATAGTCATTCTAGGTAACGGTGGTGTCGTTCCAGCTATTTTGAGCTACCTTAACGAATCGAAAAGTTATGAATCCATTTCTGTATTACGAAGAAACCCTATCCGTGACAATTCCTTGAAGGATGTTTTGGAGGCTGAAGAGCAAGAAATAGAGTTTTTAGCCTTTGAAGCCGGTCATTTAACGCGAATCCTAAATGGCAAAACGACCGATACGCTTGTTATACAAGCCACCAATGCGCCTCAACTTGGCGACGGGCTTGATATCTTTTGTTCGGCTTTATCAGGGTATCGGGGAGTTTTTGTTGATTTGATTTACTCGAAGCCATCGGCAATGTTAGCAAGAGCGAAGGAGCTAAAACTTCCTTGTCAGGATGGTCTACCAATGCTCATTGAGCAAGCTCTATTGTCACAGCTTAAATGGTGGGGACAAAGTGCAGACTATCTGGATATTTACGATATGCTAAAATCGAGAGTAGTCTAAAGTGCTCAGGCAAGAGATAGCAAAGATGTTCTCTGACCAAGGCCTGATATTTTTAGGTATAGTTGGCCTAGAAAATCGTGATAGTTTTTCTAAGTTCCAAGACTGGCTAAAAGACGGTAAGCATGCCGGGATGTCCTACCTTGAGAAGTACCTCGAGTGCCGCCAGGATCCTAGAGAATTATTGGCGAGTGCTAAGACGTCCCTTGTGTTTGCTTTTAATTATAATTTAGGGGACCGAGGAATAAGCCCAATTTCACCTCGGGTAGCGCAGTATGCTCGTTTTAAAGATTATCATAAAACCCTGAGGAGAAGGGGGGAGGCCGTCCTAGCTAATATTGCACAAAGATCCCCTAACAAGGAGTGTGTAGGAAGGGTCATGGTCGACACCGCTCCTTTGTTAGAGAGATCTTTTGCCGCCAAAACCCATAGGGGATTTATCGGAAAAAACACGATGTTTATTCACCCTCAAAGAGGAAGCTTTCTTCTTCTTGGGGAAATATTTCTCAGCTTAGATTTAGGCTGTGACGAGCAAAATCCGGTAGATCCGGTGAAACGTTCTGCCGAGGTCGGTGGCTGCGGTAGCTGTACGCGCTGTCAATCTCACTGTCCTACTGGTGCCTTAGATACCGCCTATCAGTTAGATGCAAATAAATGCCTCTCTTACTGGAGTATCGAACACCGCGGAACTATCCCTACGAAGTTTTGGCCTTGGTTTAGCAAATATTATTTTGGATGCGATATCTGTCAGCTAGTTTGCCCGTATAACCGCGATATTTCTGAGAGCGACCAGAAGGAGCAAGTTCGAATAATCGATCATATTGATTTGTACGAGGTCGCAGTAATGGATCAGAGCTTTTACGAGGTTCAATTTGGTGGTACACCGATGACCCGAGCTAAAATAGATGGGCTCAGAAGAAATGCATTAATCGCGATGGTTGTTACTAATCATCCTCGGCTAGACTGTGCCTTGCGTCAGGCAAAAAACTCTAAATTTTCGGTGCTTCGAGATACCGCGCTTCAATACGAAAGTGACTGGCCTCTTGGAAATTAATGCTATTATATGTCACCTAATGCCATAACGATATTTGCAGTGTCTTAGTTTGATACTGAATGTATCAAATATTCATACTTATACCATGATGGTTGCAGTGCGGTTAATCTTAGTTTTATGGTTTTATTTAAGATACTTATTGTTACTGAGGGGGAACCGACTGTCATGTTAAGGGAAGACCTAAACCAACAAGCATCAGTGAGAGTTGTAAATCAATTCTACTCAGCTTTTTGTAAAAGAAATGTTAACGAGATGATTGCTTGTTATGACGAAGGTGTTATTTTCTCAGATCCCGTGTTTCTATCTTTGCGTGGACAAGATGCAATGGATATGTGGTCGATGCTGTGTAAAAATGGTAAGGACCTTCAGGTTAAATATGAAATTCATTCTTGCTCAAATTCTAATGTAATTGTCTTATGGGATGCTTTCTATACCTTCAGTAAAACTAACCGACCAGTTCATAATCATGTGACCGCCAAAATCACGGTTTTAGATGGTAAAATCGTTAGCCATAACGATAAGTTCGATATGTGGCGATGGAGCCGTCAGGCTTTTGGCCTAACGGGGTTGCTTCTGGGTTGGACGCCCATCTTTCGAAGCTTTGTCCGAAAAGTAGCTCGTAATTCACTGCTTACTTTTCAAAGAAGCCAGTGATCTGGTTAGAGTTTGTTTATTCGTCTATATGCTTTTTCTAAAGCGCCAAGAAGAGCATCTATGCGGATAGGTTTTGAAACATAGTCTGACATGCCAATACTTAGACACTTCTCTCGGTCGCCGGCCATGGCGTTAGCGGTTAGTCCTATGATAAGTGGTTGGTTCTCCTTTGGGATTTCGCTTAGGATTCGTTTGGTTGCCTCTAAGCCATCCATGTGTGGCATCTGCACATCCATGAGCACAACATCATATAATGATGCTTTTACGGCATTTAGTGCCTGTCGGCCATCCTCCACGATATCTGAGTTGTATGCAAATTTCGCTAGCATACCCTTGGTTAGTTTTTGATTTACTTTATTATCCTCGGCGACAAGTATTTTAAGAGGAAACCTCTCACCCATTGGCAAACTATCGGTAGCACTCTTGAAATCTGGCTCTTGTTTAACTTTTTGGTCGGTTGCGCGAGCAGAAATTGAAAAATGAAACGTCGAGCCGCTTCCAAGCTCACTCTCAACCCAGCTCTTTCCTCCCAACAACTCCGATAGTTTTTTGCATATTGCTAATCCTAGGCCGGTTCCGCCATACTGCCTGGTTGTCGATTCATCAGCCTGAGTGAAAGACTGGTACAGTTTTTCGATTTTATCTTTTGCAATCCCAATTCCAGTATCTTTTATCGCAAAGTGCAGTTCAAATATATCTTTTTCTTTTTGTTTAGCTCTTACTTTTATCCATATATCTCCTCTTGCAGTAAATTTAGCTGCGTTACTAAGGAAGTTTGTCAAAACCTGTCGGAGCCTCATTGGGTCTGAAATGACTTTTTCAGGTACACTGCTATCGATATCGACATGCAGCCCAATACCCTTCGACGATACCATTGGATCAATAATATAAGTGACCGAGTCAATGAGTTGTCGGATGTTAATCGGTTTTTTCTCAATATCAAGTTTTCCTGCCTCAATTTTTGAAAAATCTAGAATATCATTTATGAGAGTCAAGAGTCCCTCGCTGCAGTTATGTATGATTTTAACCATCTCACGCTGGTCATCTGTAAGCTTTTGATCAAGTAGAATATTTGAGAATCCAATAATACCGTTCATTGGTGTTCGTATTTCATGACTCATATTAGCTAAAAATTCACTTTTAGCTTGGCTGGCATCGCCTGCTTTCTTTTCGGCGATTTTACGCTGCTGGATTTCAATCTTCATTCTGCTATTAGTTTTTTCCAAATCTTTGGCTTTTTGTTCTACTTCGCGGTTCATCTCATCGGCAAATGATATAGCCCTTCGATTGGATTTTGATAGAAGGATAAATACTAAAAACAATAATGAGTCTATGAGGATTCCGCCAAGCAGTATAAATAAAGGTTGGTTATTGTTGGCCGAGACTCTAAAAGATTTAGCACTCCATATATCGAATTTCCAGCTCCTGCCATATAGTTCAAGGTTATAAACCCTTGTGAAAAGCGGGTTTGGATCGAAGTCTTCCTCCTTTGGGGTGTGCTCGTTGTATAAAACCTCGTTGTTATCGAGCACACTTATGCCGACGTGTCGCTTATCTTTTTCTAGAACACCTTCCATTAGCTTTGTAACAACGAATGGTGCATATACAAGCCCGGAGATATTTTCATTCCGCTGTTCTTTGTTCTTATAAAGACCTCCTCGATAAAAAGGTACATAAAACAAAAACCCGGGAGTTTTTTCAGAGTCTTGAACTAAGATTATCGGTCCGGTAATCTGCGCAGTCCCGCTGTCTCTAGCCTTCTTTGCAGCAGTATAGCGATTTATTTCGTGGGCCATATCTAAACCTACAGCTTTTGCATTGATATTAGCAGGTTCAATATAGGTGATAGGCCAGTATTCCCCCTCTTCATGCTTCGGATGAATATGATAATCTGGTCTATCTCTTCGTTGTTTTTTTAAGTACGAGTTTAAGTTATTTGCTTTAACATTGTGTATGACACCAATTCCATTTATGCCTGGGTATTTTTTGTCGATCTGCAGACTGTTAGCAAATTTTCGCCAATCTAGGTAGGAGATATCTCCTCCTTTTGCTTGAATGGTTGCGACTCCCCACCAAAGAGCATCTTCGTATTTTTTTAACCGCTCTAGGATTAACTCTACCACCTGGTCTGATTCTCGATTAAATTGTGCCCTAATTTTTTCGTCAATCTGCTGTTTTGAAAAGTACCAGGCTGCGATAGTTAACAGAACCGAGCAAATTATGACAAACCAATGGACGGCATGCAGCTTCCCACCTTTTATGAGGGCCTCGCGAGTGCGCGATTGGGCTTCTTTTGTCTCCATTGGCAATAGCTCCTAGCGTATATGAAAATAGTTTAGGTAGAGTAGTAATTAGTACTTAGGTACTAATTATTATAGATGAGATGGTGTAAATGTCCATTATAATTAGGGTATTTTCTTGGTTTCATCGACTGTCGAGTTTTATCACCTACGTTAGAAAGTCTACGCATTAAAATAGCTAATGATTACACATGATTTTAAATAATTTTATCTAATTTGGTAATTTGTATAAATTCACTCTCGAAAGGATATCTCATATTACAAATAATTTAAGGGGACTTAAAAAATGAAGAAAGTGATTTTGATGCTTGGATTAATTTCTGTAAGTTTATCTGGTTATGCACAGGACCAGACCACGCCGCGACCAGATAGCTTTGAACCGGGAGTGTTTGAGCTTTTTGATGCACCAAACTATCAGCTCACAGGCTGTGACCGGGCAACGGCTCTTGAGCTTAGTGAAGGAGCTCACGGCAAGATTGCAACGCTTAGCAATTACGTCGTCGGGGTCTGTGATTTGCATGTTCCACCTCGTGTCAGATCCTACGGGTTGAGGGTTGAGGATGCAGGTTGTGGTTCTTACCGCTACGTATTTTCTCCTAGCGGTGTTGATCCTCTTATCGTGATCACCGACCATCGCAACCGTACTTGTCGCGATATTCAGCCGGCAAGTATTATTGTTCGTGAGTTGAGCGGCGATAGCTACAAAATGCTATACAGCCAGTAGTATCATTTATGATGAATATATAATCCCAGGAGCTTCGGCTTCTGGGATTATTTATTGCTCAAAATTTTTAACCGGTTTATAGCTATACTTTAGGGGTTGCTTATCAATACCGTCACTGAAGTCGGTGAGCCAGCTTTATTAGAAGTCCATGAATATACCCCTGTACTTCCCGAATAGACACTTCCATTTAGAGCCGACGCTGCAAAAGCACGGTCTTGGGAGGTGGAATACGTACTGAAGACGCTTGTCATACTTGCCGGTGGAGTTAGGACAGTAGCGTCATCGTTTACTATCACTGCTGATACGATCGTTGAATTTGAAGCTGTCACGCTTGGAGCGTCGTAGGAGCTCGCAAATGTCGCTGTTACAGTAGCACCTGAGGCGACATTACTAATACGTGTTATGACAGCTGCAGAAGCCCAGCAAAGTGAATGGCCTGATAGTGTGAAAGTATAGGAAGCAGGTTCAGAAGCCCCCGCAACTTTGCTAAGTACCGTTAATCTACTATAGGGACCATTAGCTTGAACACCTAGATTTGTCCACCCTGCAGGAGGGGTTACAGTGTTACAACCGACAGTCCTGGAGCCGACGATATAAACTAGTAGGTCCCCTTCGACCGTACCGCTTGGTTTCGATAAGTTTTGACTGCTTCCTAGTGCTGACGCATAACTTTGGTATTGAGGAGGCATTGTCATCGCGATACCTGTGTTCATTTCCCCGCTACTATTTTTTGTGAAAACCAAAAGATGAGTCGCTCCAGCTGGAATCGCAGTATCGGCGGCGAAGGTGTGAGTGACGTTGCTACCAGTAGCTGCGATACTTGCAACTGCACTTTGGCCAGATAATTTTACCGTTGATGAAGATCCCCAGTAAAGCACA